>CAMDWC010000037.1 GCA_945878825.1 Haliscomenobacter hydrossis DSM 1100 | reverse complement strand
TTTGAATTAGTTATTTCTTCTAACAATTTGCGTCTGCTTATGCTGGATTCACTACACATGGAGATTAACAAAGCCAGTCCTGATCTACCTTCGCTGTATTACTACATTCGAAATCTTGCACTACGAACTACTTTTGAAAGCTCCCATTTAGGATTGGACCAGATTAAAGCTTCCGGGGGATTTCGTTTGATTCAAAATGCTAAAATAATCGCTGGTATTCAAGATTACGAACGCACGTTAAACAACGCAATGAAAGCAGAGGAGGGCAGAGAACGAACGCTTGAGCAAGCACGATTTAAAATGGCTGTGGTCTTTGATGCAGGGACCGTTTATCAGATGAAAATGGCTGTGGTCTTTGATGCAGGGACCGTTTATCAGATGAACAAAAATCAAAATATGGGTGAAGGTAAAAGTATAAATGTAAGATTTAAACGTCCTGCTTATGCAGCTCCCTTTGTGGTAGGAGACCGCGAAACCTTTAACGAACTTATTAATTTAATTAATTTTAGTTCAAATTCTAACATATATTTAAATAATTCATTTAACGAATTAAAATCTATTGCAAAAGCATTAGATGCTGCAATCATGGAGGAATATGGTAATCAATTTGTTGATTAATAACCCATCCAAATAAAATTTGTGGCAGGATTGTAGCAGGATTATATAAAATGAAAGGAATTATATAAAAAATACAATTTTAACCTATTGATAATTAATAAGTTAAAATTGTATTTAGATGAGATTTACTAATCTTTGGTAGAAACTATGGTTCTACCTGATAAAGGTTGCGCAGGGCGATTATTTTCAGAAATGATCTGCTGAATGGCACTAATCTGTTTGGAAGAGGCTTGAATTGGATTTTTCAACACATACCAGCTAACAACTTCCGAGCAAGGTGGAGTGGTTAAAGATCCCGGATAGTAAAAATAGCCTTTGTTCGCTGGCATCAATCCGGAAAGGATAACAGGGAGATTGCTTTTATATTCTTCATCTATTTCCGTTGGAAGATCTGTAGAAAGTAGCTTAATCATTGCATTTTCAGCGCCTGTTTCTACCATGACACCCACTACGGCAATGGCACTTGAAGTGGATTGCTTGTGAACGAAATGAATTTCCATAGGATACCTTTTACCACTAATGGTATGCTCTGAACGGGTGTGAAAATGAAACTGTGCTAATTCAAAGGTGTTGGTTCCAATAGTTAATTTACTTCCTGGCACCCATTCCTGCTCCAGCGTATGACCATTATAAAAAATGGATACCGGAGACTCTTTAAATGAAAACTGCAAAGGACTTAGTCCGGCCTGTACCGTTGCGTCCTTAATATCCAATGGGCTTTGTTTGCTTCCAGCACATTCTGAGAAACAGACACTCCAGGAATTTACTCCCTCTTTTCCATCGTACTTCCATTCATAAGCTTGACAATCATCTATTTCTATATCTTTTGCACAACTAGTCATGACAAATGAAAAGGATAACATATAAAAAGCTTTTACAGCATGTTTTAATAATTGGTTCATTTTAGCGATTTTATTTTGGACAAATATAAGGTAATCATTTGAAATTATATCTTTTTCAAACAGCCAAAGCTAAAGAATCACAATAGATTTGGTGATAGTCGTTTGGTTATGACGACAAATTAACTGAAAAATCCCTTTTTCAGCCAGGAATAAGGTAAAGATTTTTTCATTGGTGTTGGTGGACAAAATAGTTTGACCCAACTGATTGATAATCTTGATTTCTCCCAGAGGTTCATCGGCTTTAAGGGTAAATGAACCTGTACTTGGATTTGGATAAATGTTAAGGGATTCCTTAGCTTTAGACAGCGTTGAAACGGAAGTTACGGTGGTAGCTGATCGAACCGCCAATAATCGTAATTTATTGGTTTTTACTACCTGAGAAGTAATACCATATTGGGTATCGAGATACCAGGCCTTTGTGCTTTGGTTAGAAAGGCTGGTTGATGACCAACATTGGGTCGTGGAAATGCCACTAAAATACGTTTTATTAATGGATGGATTATAAATTGTCGCTTCACTAATAGATTGTAATTCCTTGATATTCGGCATTCTCCAAAGACTTGACCCGCCGAGAGACAGCGCCTCAGCGGCAATAAGCGCCTGTTCCCAGGTCATGGAATCTGTGGGAACCTGCTGCCAGATAAGCCCCGTCAATTGATCGGTGGTTGTTCCATTTTTATTGTCAATAAATCTCGTTGCTATGGTTGTTGGTGTTGAAATATCTCTGACAGCGCGGACGTGAAACTTTTTTATTCCTCCGGCACTAACGGTTTCACTGATGGGATGATTACCTACACCGCCACCTGCATTGGCACACCAGGCTTTGGTGGCATCATTTACCTGTTTTTGACCACTCCACCAATACTGAGCTGTTGGTGAGGTAAAATAAGTGGTATTTAAAGCCGGATTATTCTTGTCAAGATGTAAAATACTGTGTAACTCAAGCACTGTAGGCATTCTCCAGTCAGAGAATCCGCCAAGAACTAAATCATTGGCATAAGTGGTAGCTTTGTCGAAAGTCATTTCGCCACCATCTGCTTGTTGCCACATCAGCCCTGTAATGGTATCTGTGATGGTTCCATTGCCATTATTCAGGTAAAAAGGAGGATTAATATTATAATCCGCATCTTCACCTGGTGTGTTGGTATAACTGGTAGTTTGTCCTGTATCGGGCAATCTTTTCATTGATTTCAATACAGATTGCGCCAAGGTAAAGTGAAAGGCTCCCAATAGAATGCCAGTCGCAAAAAAATATTTAGTTTTAGTCATTAGTTATCTTTCTTGCCATTTACTTTCTAACCCCATAAAATCTTCTAAATGATAAACAGAGTCAGCGTGAGAGAAAAGTATTGTTCGGTCGTCAACAATGGTATATTTTTTCCTTTTTTCAACGGGCAATTTTTTTAATTCTGGAAAATATTTCAATGGGACAATGATGATACGACCATCTTCAAGTTTCAATGATATTTTTCCAGCAATATCGAAATTGATTTTTTCGATACAAATCTTGTTGTTTTTAAGGAAGGTTGTCATTTATTTTAATTTTAAGGTGGTTATTTTTTCACCATTTTTAACTTTTTTAAACGAGTCAACTAATAGAGATTGATTTTTTTTAATTAAACCGATAGCTAGATTTAATTCCTTCTCGTTTAATGTTCCAGATTCAGTAATTTCAAAAGTATCCAACCAAATTTTTGCGGATCGTTGCCTGTTTCCTTTTTCTTTAACAATATGCAAATGAGGTCGCTCATTGAGCGCATCAAATGCATAAATGAAAAAAGTCAAAAATTTATAAACAGCAATTTTCGGCATAATCAAATCTAATATTTAATAGTCATATAATCAAGGACTATATAAAGGTTACTAGTATCTCGTTCTGAGTCGGGCAATTTTACATTGATTTCAATACATATTCTGCCAGATTGTTGTGAAAGGCTCTTAATAGAATAACTTTCACGTTTAAATTTTTAAACGACTCAACTATTCAACAATTAATTTTTTGACTAATACCTGACGGTCTGTTTTTAAATGCACAAAATAAAGGCCAGTAGGAAAATGCCCGGTGCTTATGTTTTCCTGAAAACTGCTTGCATTAAAAACCATTTGTCCGCTAACATTGAAAATCGCTACATTTTTAATGTCTGAAGATTTCAGCGTTTGTTGGAGGCTAATGCGTATTGATTCTGAGGCAGGATTTGGATACACCATGAATTCGGTACTTTCTATTTCATTGGTTGCCGTTGACAGTTTACAAGGTGCCGTTGAGTTATAATTTGAGACGGTTGTCCCCGTTGGATTCACGAAATTAAAGGTATAAACACCGCTCGTATTCCACGAATAATTGACTTTGTATGTAGCAGTTCCAATGGTGTAGGTTAAATTATAACCAGTATTGGTTGCATTGGTCTCAAAACCTGTGATGATGGCATCTTTCAAAGGATTTGTTGCTGGTCGGGGTGACTTTGCCGTTGCCTGCGGAATAATCTGATAAGTTGCATCTTCTGTCACTTTTCCCACCATGTTTCCCACCATATAAGGAGCATTTGCCGTGCCATGATAATGATAAACCCCATTATAATAATGGCCATGATTGGCGTCAAGAGTGGTCATTGCCTTGCCGTCAGGTTCTAATGTTCCGTGAACAGCAAGCCCGTCCAGTGCATAAGCAATGGGCAAAGTTTTAGCTTGTTTATCATATAAATGTAATGGAGCTGTGTGATAATGATAATCGTCGGCACGGCCACAGTGACCTCCCCATTTATCTAATTGACCATCTAAAAATGCATCAACGCCTGTGTTTGTATATGGATTAAAAATAGGAATACCATTTACCGCAAGGGCTAATGCTCCTCTAATAAAATGGATGGAGTTTACTGGAACTGGCGTTGTCGCAATGGTCGGATTTAAGGGAATACTCCAGGCATTTGATCCTTTATAACACTGTGGAATTGGAACCTGTTGTTGCCATCCTGTTATTCCTGTCATCATTGAATGTGTCGTTGGTATGCCTGTAGATTCCACAAAAAAATAAGTGCTGTTCCACCAGGTTGCCACATTTGGTTTAAAGGCAATAAAAGCAGAGTCGATAGATTTGGGGTTGGTAGCCACGCCACTTGGGGGTGCTGAAAGGTCATGAAAGCCATAAAAAAGGAATAGCCCGGCAATGAGCGTTGCTAAACCCAAATATCGGAATCTTTTTAGGTAAGATATATATAAGATGCCCGCAAGCATCAAGCTTAAAATGAGGAGAAATGGCCCTTTACTTGAGGAAGATTCCGTCAGTGGATCTTGTAAAAAAGCAGGACTGTTTAATCTGGCTAATTGCTCCTTTTTTTGAAAAAGATAATATTGGTCGTTTAAAGAAAAATCTGATAAAGGAACTGTCTGTATTTTTCCTTTATCATCTTCCAAAGAGACAATATCATCTGAAATGAAAAGGAAGGAAGCCTTAATTTCCTCTTTATTCTTAAGATGCCAGGTTTTCAGCGAATGATGATTCACCGAACTATCATGTGCAAATAAAAAGGCAGTGCCAATAAATAGCCATAAAAAAGTAAGTAAATAATTTTTTTTCATTGTAATGGTTTAAAGCGAATAAAAATTAATTTTGGTGAATGAGTTTTTCTGTGAAAGTACCTTCAGCAGATTGTATATTTAAAATAAAAAATCCATTTTCCAAAGCGGAAGGGATGTCTAATGTATGAGACTGATTTCTTTGAATAAATGGTTCAAACCACTTTTTAATTAATCTGCCATTGATATCAGTGAGTGTGAAATTTACTTTATTGAGCGAGGTTTCAGATGTAAATTGAATAGATTGGTTAAATGGATTTTGAACATTTAAGGAGAAGTTATTTTTTAATTCAGTTACAGGGGTTGTGCTACCAACTGTTTTTCTCACCAAAACGACATTATCAAGAATCAGGTTAGAAGACCAAATAAATTGTGCTTTATTCCAAGATGTGCTGACATTGGTATAAGCGGGCCAGTTTACTCCAACCGTGGCTGCGGAATAAAGAGAAGCTTTGGGCCATACCTTATCGTTATATTCTTTAGTATTCCATGTTGATGGTATTAAATAATGAATGCCATAACAATTTTTTTCGCAGGTAGTCGTCGTTTTGGCCGTTGCTGAAGATCGGGTGCCATCTGCTTTTTCCTCTATGGTGCTTAAATTTTCAATGGGAGCGATATAAAATGTTTGGGCACGCCAGCTTGTATCTGTCACCGTGCCATCGCTAAATTGGGCGATAAAACCACCATCACCTGAATGATAGGCATTCCCACCATTAAGTTCGGTACCCAATCCAAGATTCTCCTCCCAATCGACCAGTTTAACGGCAATGGTATAAGGTCTGGAAACTTTAAATCGTACCACCGCAGAGTTAAAAGGTGTGAATGGAATGGGATCTACGCCCACTAAAACGCCATTGATATACAATTCGAAATAATTATCTCCCAGCAGGTAACCAGTAATAACTTCACCCGCATTATCAATCACTTTTATAGGTACATTGGCTAAATTCACAGCGGTTAAAGAAGCAGGTTTTACTCCGCTACATTCATTATATAGATCTGTTAATTTAGTCCCCGTTGTGTAAGCGGTATTGTCTGGTACGATCCATACTTTACCGTCAGTGGAAGTTATTGTACCAACAGCAGAAATCCTGGATCCTGTGCAACCCGGAAATAAATTAACGGTAGTTTGTGTGGCAGGTCCTTTAGTTACAGAACCTGTACCTGTATAAGTACCCTGGCCAAAAAGGGTAGAAGATAAAAGAAGGCTGCATCCAGCCAGGATGTAAAATGAGGATTTATTCATTTTAAAATGCTTAAAATAAGAAAAAAAGGCATGGTAATACCAATCCCAAATGATTGAAATAATAAGGTTTTTGAAAAAAATGTGCTAAAAAACCGAAAGCTAAGAATTACCTTTTATAAACAGGCATTTACTTAAGTAAAATTTGTAATGGATTTTTTAACTTATGTTTAAATTGGGAAAGATAAGAAAACCATTGGTCTGCAGAAGTATATACGCCTGCCTTGTTCCAGGCAGCACCAGTATAATATATAAAAGGTTTGTTTTTCACTGAAGGAGAGATGGTTAACAACTGTTGATTGGTTAATTTCATTTGCATTGGATTAGAAACGAAAACACAACCAATGCCCGTAATACCATAATCACCCATTTCTGGTTCCCAATATCCCATGATGCCCTCTTTTTCTTCGAAAAGGAGCGTGCCTGCATCCTTCCTTTTGATAATACCAACAACCAGAGGCAGTGCAGCGCTGTCAGCATAATAATAGGATGCTTCTATTTTATTAAGTTGAGAACCAGCGTCTAAAGATATCGTTTTGATAGCCTTTACTTTTTTACCAGCTACATCCCAATCGTCATATTCCAGTTGAAAGGATGTTCGCAATGGACCATTATCCAGTATTTTCCAACGCACATAGTTTCTTGAATAATAGATAGAATCATTTAAATACGGCGCTATATTTCCAGCGCCAAGGGTTAACCCAACGTGGTAGTAATCCATTCCATCCCCTAAATTTTCATGATATCGACCCCTTTTATAACGCTCATTAATGACCATTCTTGAGGTACTTTTAACCCATACATCCATGCCATAAGCCATTTCCTTAGGCGTATTTTCCAGTTCCTTACCATACATACGGAAGGCAATTTTGTCATTTTCCCAGGCAAAATCCTCCTTTCTTTCTGGTACGAACCTGCCATACGTTTTTGTATTTTGTACTGGCGCTTTTTCTTTCCTTATATCTAAGTCAATGGAAGATTGTTTTGGAATAGATACCTGTATTAATAGATGATGGATTTTATTCTCTCCTTTATGTTCAAATTGAAAAGGGATTTTCTCATTCGTAGCTGCATTAACGACACTAAAGTTTGCTGTATCTATGAATGATTTAATGGCAGTTAAGGAAGACCACGGAATAGCAACCACTTCATCTGTTCTGGAGGTATTCCCCCTATTTTCAATAGAGATAGTAACCAGTGATTGCGCTTTGGCTTTAGATAGAAAAAGGATGCAAAAGCAAAAAAATACGTAGAAGGATATTTTATTTAGCATAAAATCAGGTATTTGATAAATTATTTTCTTGGTTTCCATGGCCAAGGCAAGGCTTTGGTATAAAAGGCTTTTTCTCTATAAGTTTTAATCATAGCGAGTGCTTTTTCAGGAAATTTATCTCTTAAGTTTATAAGTTCTGTCGGATCTTCTTTAAGGTTATATAATTCCCATTTATCCTCATCAGCTTCAGTAAAAGATTTATTAAAAGCGGTTTGAGCAACCAGCTTCCAGTCTCCAATGCGGATAGCTCTGTTAGCGCCATGTTCCCAGAAAAGATAATCTCTCTCAATGGGTTTATTTTTGAAAGCAGGCGATAAACTTTTTCCTTCAAAGGACTGAATTTCATTATCCTTATATTTTGTTGGATAAGGAATCCCGGTAATATCAAGACAAGTGGCCATAATATCGATTAAATGAGCAGGGTGAGCTCTTAATTGACCTTTGGCTTTTATCCCTTTAGGCCAGTGAATTACTAAAGGTGAAGCAATTCCCCCTTCATGAACCCATTGTTTATACAATCTAAAGGGAGTATTACTTACATTTGCCCATTCCTCATTATAAGCAGTCCAGGTATCTGCAGGGCCAGGCAGCACCCCTTTTCCCATGCGGATAAATTGACCTTCACGGGTATAAAGCTGTTTTTTATCAATATTTGGTTTGTCATAAGCAGAAGGCTTGCTTATTTTTTGTTCCGCCGTTAAGGGTACTTCCATTTTTTCAGTACCTACGGGTTCAGCACAACCCCCATTGTCATGCATATAAAAGATAAGGGTATTGTCTAAAACCCCTTTTTCTTCAAGTGCCGTAATTATTTTTCCGATGCCCTGATCCATCACATCAATCATGGCTGCATAGACCTCCATTCTTCTGACCTGCCATTCCTTCATGGGCTCATCTTCCCAGGCTGGAATAGAAACACCACGGTCTGTCAGAACATAAGAATTGTCAATAATGCCTAATTCTTTTAATTTTTTGAACCGTTGTTCTCTCAATATATCCCAGCCTTTATCGAAAAATCCTTTATATTTTTTCACCTCCTTGTCGGGGGCATGTAATGGCCAGTGAGCGGCAGTATAAGCTATATAGCCAAAAAAAGGTTTGTTTTTCGGAGATTCTTTAATAAACTTAACTGTTGTATCACTGATAGCAGTCGTATAATAGAAGTCTTTATAAGGAGCAATATTGGTATTATTGCTTGTTAAAGTACCTGGATCGAAAAAACTTCCGGACCCATTTAACGTACCGAAGAAACGGTCGAATCCACGTTGCAGGGGCCAGTTACTCATATCACCCTTATAGTCGTTATCTTTAGCCAGATGCCATTTCCCAGTCATAAAAGTTGCATAGCCTGCATTTTTAAAAACCTCGGCCATTGTTACCGCATTTTTACTTAAATCGCCGACATAACCTGGCAGCGGATGATTTTCAGTTGAAAGGTGACCCATACCAGCCTGATGTGGATAAAGACCAGTCAATAAAGAAGCGCGCGTAGGGCTACATCGGCCTGTATTATAGAAATGGGTGAATCGCAAGCCATTGTAAGCCAAAAGGTCAATATTGGGTGTTGGAATTTCGGAACCAAAGCAACTGATATCAGAATAGCCCATATCGTCGGTTAGAATAACTAAAATATTAGGTCTATCCTTTTTTGGCTCGGAAATATTCTTATTGGAAGAAGATAAGATTACACCAAGAAGCAATGCACCAAAGAGAAAAGGCAGCCAATAGATTTTTGAGTTTTGCATAGCTATTAATGTTGAACCATTAGTTTTAAAGTCTTTAAAAAATTTCCACTTCTAAAATTAATAAAATAAATACCATTAGGTACATTCGAAACGGTGTAAACCAATTCATTATTTGAATCAGCGGATGGGCTTTGAGGAAAATATCCCACTTTTATGCCTGCTTCATTATAAAAAGTAACATCTAGCTTATCATTTTGCCCGGTAATTTTTACCGTTAAGGAAGTAGATACAGGATTAGGAAAAATTAAAATATCATGATTATCAGAAGATTTTTCTATTGAAATGGAAACCATATCATCTTTAAGATAGGATGGTCCTACGTCTTTCCTTTTTAAGGGTTTATTTAGGTTGGGCCCTTCGCCCAGTTCATCGCATCCCACATCTTTTAAACCAGGGTTGGAAGGCCTGATTTGACCACTTATATCCAATATTAAATTAGTATCCGTGTCAATATTTGGAATATTTAATAGGGAAAAAAAATCTGTAGCAGAGGCATTAATGGCTGAACTTGAATCGGACAAACCAAAATATTCCTCCTTATTCCTGGTAAGTTTTAAATTTGATCTGGTCATGCCAGAAGTGATGGAAATACCTGGATTTCCTTCATATAGATTTCCCTTAAAAGTGGTTTGATTGTTTGGGTTCATGAAAATATTCCCTGCGGACTTCAAAAAAAGATTGTTGACCCAGTAATTTAATTGAGGCCCGATTCCACCTAAATCAATATCTCCACATTGAACAAATGTATTATGGTAAAAATGGATTTTATTTAAAAAGGGACTTACGTAATCTAAGGTTACCGCGTCAGAAGAACTGCCAATGCCAGCCTGTTCGAAGTAATTATTATAGCAAAAAACTTGATCGGCTTCTTTTATTCTGATGCCTCCCGCTTTGATGAAAAAGTTACTATAAGCAATATTATTATTGCCATTTCTAAAAACCAACATGGCATTTTGTTGATTGGTAAAAGTACAATATCGGATGATGTTTTCCTGTGATTTTACGGAAACGCTTTCACTATCACCAAGCCCGGTATTGTTAAAATAACAAAACTCCACGATGGTTCTTGCTTTGTTTAGCGTCTCTGTGCTTAATCCAATGCGGATAGGTTCGTTACCAAAATCCCCACCAGTCCCTTCAAAATCCAGAAAGGAACAATAGGCTATTTTATGATAGCCTGGTACGGTTGGGGAGGTAGAAATTTGAATGGTACAACCTATTTCTGCGTCTTTGGGTTTCTGTTCTATATTACAGTTTACTATGTTGTTATATTGCGAACCTGCCTTAATAACGATATATTTCTTTGCATGATAGCCCTTAAAATTTAAATGACTTAGGGTATTATGATTCCCTGAAACTTCCAGGATGCTGTTTAATCCAATGTTACCCGAAGTAAATTGAAATCCAGTGAAAGTAACCCTGTCTCCTCCAATCGTTATTTTATTTGTACCGTTTAAAAATACTCCTCCTGGACTGGCCGATTTAACGATAATATTGCTTGCGGATATGTTTAGGGTATTATTAAGATAAGTACCATTTTTAAGAATTAAAACATCACCTGCTACTGCTTTATTTATAGCTGTTTGTAATTCTGCTACATTATTTACGGTAATTGTTTCCGCATTTAAAAACAGTATATTCAGCAGAATCGCTGGAATAAACGAAATAAATAATTTATTTTTCAGCATCCTTTATTTCAGTTGAGATTTAAAAAACTGAATCATTTTTTCATTCAGAGAGGAAGAAATTTTCGCATATTCCGGTTCATTCGCCACATTTATTTTCTCCAATGGATCTTTTGTATAGTCATATAATTCTGCTGCATATACTTTTTTAGCATCAAAGGGAGATTTTGAGGTGAAATGGTTCATCCAGAGAGTATATCTGTATTTATCGGTTCTCAAACTATAGCCCATTAATTGAGGATTAGTATAACCTAGTTTTTTAGCCTCCTCATTTTTTAATCGTCGGGGATACTGACTCATGGCAAATTCCTTCACAGAAAGCTTGTTGTTGCTCATCACTGGGGTTAGAGAAATGCCGTCCAGATCTTTTGGTATCGGTAAACCAGCTAATTGACAAAGCGTAGGAAAAATATCTACATGTTCCGTTGGCGAACTGCTTTTACCCGCTTTAATGCCTGGTGCTGAAATAATTAGAGGTGAACGTGTGGCTTGTTCATACGTAGAATGCTTTACCCATAAATCATGATCTCCGAGGTGCCAGCCATGATCGCCCCAAAGTACAACGATGGTGTTATTGGTAATCCCTAAAGAATCAAGTGTATTTAGCAAAATGCCTACCTGTGCGTCTAAATAGGATACGGCGGCATAGTAACCATGGATGAGCTCTTTTTGCTTAGAGACCATTAATCCAATTCTTAAAGAATCGCCAGATAGGGTCACTGAAGCAGGAATATCGGGATAATTTAATAGCTCGCCGGACTTATGATAAGCTATAAGCGGACTATTTTTTGCATGTTCCTGAAAAGAGGCCAGCGGCATGGATTCCCTGTCGTATAAGTCCCAGTATTTTTTTGGAGCGACGAAAGGAAGGTGAGGTTTTTGAAATCCAACAGCCATAAGGAAAGGCGATTTTTCCTTCGACATTTTAATCATTTGTGCCTTAGCTTTCAGTGCATAAACGCCATCGTCGTAGGCATGGTCGGGAACATCGATGCATTCAGAGGAAGGTCCCTTTATACTGGTTGGGATATCTGCATCAACGGGACCTGTTCTTGGCTTTCTTTCCTTTACAAATGTTTTTTTTATGAATGGATCCTGGTATTGTCCATTGGTAGGTTCACCCAAATTATTGGCATAATCTTCGGGCGAAGGATTAAGATAGGGGATACTCCAGGAAATAGGATCTACTTTATCAATGGCGCTACTAGGGTGGAAAAGCTTGCCAATACCTACCGTTTGATAGTTATTTTGGGTGAAATATTGTGGTAAGGTGAGAATATTGGGATTCATGTCCCTCATCTGGGTTCTTAGGTCCCAGATCTTAGTAGCATCGGGTCTTTTTCCCGTCAACAAACTTGCTCTGGTCGGTCCACAGACAGCTTGCTGGCAATGATTGTTCATAAAAGTGGTACCCATTTTAGCTAACCTATCTATGTTAGGCGTTTTAATTTCTTTGTTTCCGTAACAACCCATGATAGGTTTTAAATCGTCCACGGCGATAAAAAGGATATTGGGTCTGGCAGCATTTTGGCCATGAAGGGTATGGTTAGACCATAACAAAAGGGTTAAAACAAATAGTAGTGGTTTCATTTGGAAGTTATTGCGGTTTATTTTTCTACAAATTAAGCTTTTTAATGCGATTTGTAGAGGAAGTTCCAACAATTCAACGAAAACGATTTCGAGTTAATTATGCATAATATTTTTTTGACCTTATCTACATTAGATTGATACATTTAATAAAAAAACACTAATCTTGTGGGGTAATACTATTTATCTGGTTTAATTATTATCGATACTATTAAAACATTAAAATATGATTTTTGCGGTAGTTCTATCTTTTGTTGTTGGATATACTTTGATTGTGTTTGAGCATCCCCTAAAATTAGATAAGAGTGTTCCCGCGTTATTAATGGGTGCTTTGACTTGGGCGTTGATATCTGTTGGAAACCTTGAAGTATTAGATCATCTTCACGAGTCTGCGGGATTAGAAGAAGTGCTATTGCATCATTTAGGTAAAACGGCGGAGATCTTATTTTTCTTAATTGGCGCAATGACCATTGTTGAGTTGATTGATTTGCATAAGGGATTTGGCGTAATTACTAAGATGGTTAAAACGCAAAATAAGATTAAGTTACTTTGGATAACCAGTATTATTGCTTTTTTCCTTTCAGCCATTCTTGATAATCTGACAACGACTATAGTAATGGTATCGTTATTACGAAAGTTGGTTCCCTCTAAGGTGGATCGGTTATTCTACATTTCCATGATCATTATTGCAGCTAATGCTGGAGGTGCCTGGTCTCCTATTGGCGATGTGACCACAACCATGCTTTGGATTGGAAAGAAGGTCAGTTCTTTGAATTTGATAACTGCATTGTTCATTCCTTCCATCATTTCCTTAGCCATACCCTTATTATTTGCTTCTTTTTTACCTGGAATGAAGGGTTCTTTATCAGTTAAAGATGGAATGGGGAATGAGCCGGAAAAGAAATTACTCAGTAGCAAAACGATGTTAATCATAGGTATTGGCGGCCTTATTTTTGTTCCCATTTTCAAAACGTTCACTCATTTACCTCCTTACATGGGCATGATGCTTTCTTTAGGTATTGTGTGGTTGGTTTCAGAGTATATTCATCCAGAGGAAAAATTCGATAAGAATAACAAGCATTTATTTAGTGCTCATCACGCCCTGTCAAGAATAGATTTAAGCAGTATTTTATTCTTTCTGGGCATTCTTTTGGGGGTAGGAGCCTTGGAATCGGTAGCTGTGATAGCGTTAAACGGTGAAAAAACGGGTTTTTTAATGAATATGGCTATGCATCTTCAACAAATAGTACCGAATCAGGATTTGGTCATTTTCCTCATTGGCATATTTTCCGCTGTCATTGATAATGTGCCTTTAGTTGCGGCCACGATGGGTATGTACCCAATGGATCAATTTCCAATCGATAGTAAACTATGGTTATTTATAGCCTATTCAGCGGGCACAGGTGGCAGTATGCTTGTCATTGGCTCTGCCGCTGGCGTTGCGGCCATGGGTATGGAAAAAATAGACTTTATCTGGTATTTCAAAAACGTTACCTGGTTAGCCTTCATCGGATTTATAGCTGGGGGCTTAACCTTTCTGGGTATTTTTCCAATGCTTTGAATATAAACCAAGAAAATATTTCAAATAAAAATCTAGGATAAACAGTTTACATATTCTCTATTTATAAATATTTTATGTGGTTCATTTATGAGTCGTTCTATGATATAAAACGAGGCTAACGTTTCACCTAAATTTTTCACTAGTTTTCTATTTATCCTCGAAATTAACTGTGAAGCCACATTGTCGCGAATATCATAAATGTTATTCAAGGCGGCATTGTCATCTTTTCCGGTTATTTTAAAATAATTTTCTTTAAGTGTACGGGCATGATCAATCAGGCAAGACAGAAATATGCCATTCACTTCTTTAACAAAAAGTTGGTAAATGGCCATTTCTTTTGGTTGGAGTCTGACAATAATATCTCCATAATCGGGAAAGAAAAGGGTTTTCTTATTTGGATGGACAATTATTCTACCCATTTTATTTAAGAATTCCGCCCTTTCTCTGAATACAATATTTTTTCTGATTTCCTCCCACAAGGAAAAGACCTGATTTAAAAAATTGAATGGAATATCCCTGGATTTTATGATATTCAAGCAGGTAGGACAAACATCTGCTGTTCTAATTTTCAAGGTAATGTCCCGTTTATCCTGGCAAAAGTCCATCATACATCCTTTTGATTTTGTATGAACTGCAGCCATGACCTCGTCTTCTGAAGTAAACATTTTTCTCTTGAGTAACCAAGACATTACATGGTAACATAGTAAGAAAGAAATCTCTATTTCTGCCCCAAAAAATAAATCCCATTCAGTCACCTGAACAAAATAATTATTGGCATCATGATCCATATTACTGAACCAGTTCTGATAATTATTTGCACCGGAAAGAAGAAAAATATGGTCTTTCTTGTCAATATTATATTTCTTCCTGTAGTTTTCGCAAATTTCATATAATTGGGAAAAGGAGAGAAAAACATGTTTTTCTGTTAAAATTCTCTCCTTTTCAGTGGACATATCATCAGATTCATTCGAAATTAAGGTATCATCCAATGATTTAATAAAATTAATGACACCAATGGATTTGCTTAATTTTTCAAACACATTCTGATAAACTACTAAAGGACAGTGTTCATCTCGGATGATATGTATGTTCATGAATTGGGCAGTTTTATTTATATTAGATATTCTCGTCCGTTGGACTTAAAAAATCCTGTTTGTAATTTCCAGTTTGCTTGTTATGAAAATAGTTCTTCAAGCTATGATCTACCAGATTGAAGGTATGTTGCATTTCACTTTTATTAAATTGCATGGTGTTTTCCTTTTTGATATTCAACATTTCTCCAATGTGAAAAGCATCAATATCAGTGCCCAGAAAGCTGAAAGTCCATTTCCCGGTTTTTTCCAATTCTTTAATGGTTTTGGAAATAAAGGGAAAATCATAGTATCTGGAGGAATTCTCTTCACCATCCGTTAAGATAACCATCACGGCGGTAGCCTCATCAGATGCCAGTTGTTCTCCAAATTTGTGCTGAATTTCGTGTATTTGTGTGCCTATCGCATCCAATAATGCCGTACTTCCTTCTGGTAAATAACTATTTAAAGGTAGTGGTTCAAGATCGAGAGGTGACTTATAAGACCATTTTTGATTTAATCGGGTGTTGAACAAGGTTAAGGATACTTTAAAAATTTGCTCAGGAAATTCCTTTTGAAGATTTTGAATTGTTTTTAAATGAAGATTTAAGTTTTGAAGGGTTTCGTGCCTACAGTTCGACATAGAACCGCTGGCATCTAAAACGAATTGATAGTAAGTTGTCTTGTTTTGCATTTTTGTTATTTTACATGCAAAGCTAGGGGGTAATGAAATGCCCATTGAAATTGACAACCTTGTCAAAAAAAATCCGCCCGAAATATCAGGCGGATTCAAATAATTACTCCCAGTATAAAATATTTTCTAATCAATAATATTATAATTATCAAATATAAATAAAAATAAAATATTATTATCACTATGAATAATTATAACAGTAATCATTCGGGAAAAAAAGTAGAAAAAACATTGATTTAGATTTCAAGGAGTAAAAAATGGCTTTTTAGTGATAAATGTATTAATTTGTTCATCGTAACTAAACACATTGAAACAATGAACAAAATGATGACTAAGTTAGCTGTGATAGGGATAATTTTATTAACCTATTCAGGCCGCGTGTATGGAAATCCATTTCTTTTTGGTAATCCTGACATTGAAGGGCGTTGGGATATAACCGTTGACAAGGGCGATAAAAAAGTACCCTCCTGGCTGGACGTCAGGCATTCGGGAAATAGAACCCTGGTTGGTTATTTTGTCAGTGAATCGGGCAGTGCCAGGCCGGTGTCAAAAATAAATTTCAAGGATGGCAAATTAAATTTCTCCATTCCACCTCAATGGGAAGACGGTGATAATGATTTTATTTTAGAGGGTTCCTTGAATAATGGAAGCCTATCGGGCACTATTACTTCTTGTGATGGGAAAAAATACCCTTGGACTGGCGTGAGAGCTCCTTCTTTGGTTAGATCAACGCCGCCTGTTTGGGGAAATCCGGTGACTCTTTTTAATGGTAAAAATACTGATGGCTGGTACGCGATGGGACCAAATCAGTGGATGGCTAAAAATGGTATTTTAACGAGTGAAAAGTCTGGTTCTAATCTAGTAACCAAAGATAAGTTTTCAGATTTTAAATTACATATTGAGTTTCGTTATCCTAAGGAGTCAAATAGTGGTATTTATCTTCGCGGAAGGTATGAAGTTCAGGTGTCTGATAGTTATGGAAAATCTCCATTAGTGGATGAGTTTGGCGCTGTTTATGGCTTTATCATTCCGACAGAAATGGCTGCAAAAATGGCCGGAGAATGGCAGGCTTATGATATTACGCTTATTGGCCGAATGATTACGGTAGTGGCGAATGGAAAAACGATTATTTGTAATCAGGAAATTCC
>CAMDWC010000036.1 GCA_945878825.1 Haliscomenobacter hydrossis DSM 1100 | reverse complement strand
GGAATGATCACGAGGTGAAACAGGATGTAAGGCTATAAAATCATTAGGTAAATTATAATCCAATAATTCTAAATGATCCAACCATTTAAGATCCATAACCATATTTTTAGGCACGAAATAAATAAATTTATAAATTCATTACAAATAACTATATTTTAGATTAAACCTTTCCCATTCAAAGCTATCAAAAGTAGTAAATGATTTAATAATGACCATAAACTACTCCGATGAGCAACTTTGCAAAATGGCTAAGAACCCAAAGGAAAAAGAATGGGCATTCAAAATGATTTTAAAAATATATCAGGAACGCTTGTATGCCCTCATAAGAAGGATGGTTGGTACACATGAAGATACGGATGATATTTTACAAAATACCTTTTTAAAAGTCTATAAATACATCCATACTTTTGAAAATAAAAGTAGTTTATACACCTGGATTTATAAGATTGCCCTAAATGAAACCTTTCGTTTTTTAGAACAACAAAAAATTCAAAAACGAATACATGAATCAGCCATCAGACACGCCAGTGAATCTTATTCATTTGATATACAGTCATTTGAGGAAGAAAAAATATGGATATTGCTAAACGAAGGTATTGAATTACTTCCCACACGCCAAAAATTAGTATTCAAATTGAGATATTTTGAAAAAATGAGCTACGCTGAAATGGCAGAAATTTTAAAAGTGACGGAAGGATCATTAAAAGCATCTTTTCATCATGCATTTGGCAAATTAAACGAATTTATTAAAAAGAGAGCATTATGAAAGAGGAAGAAAAAGCTACAGAGTGGGAAAAAGAGATAAGCGAAATTGCCCCATGGCTGCCGTTAAAGGCTTCCACGCTACATAGCGTTGAAGCTCCAAATGGCTATTATGACGGTCTTGAAATAGCATTAGCTGAAAAAATAGGCAAAATAAGTACGACTAACCAGCGAAGAAAATACATTCGACCACTATTAGCCTCAGCAGCGGGATTTTTGTTACTCTTCTCATTGGTAAAATTCTTTTGGATAAATCAGCGTGTTGATAAAAAGGAGACAGAATATACCATTTATTCGCTTTCAACAGAAGAAGCGGCGCTATGGTTAGGTGAAGAAGCAGTCATTTCAGAACTTGATATTCAATTATTTGCAGAAGAAATGACTTTAAACACTGTAGAAATAAAAACTAAAAACAAATAAAATGAATTTTAAAAACCGAATGTCCATTTTACTGATTTTCACGATGTGTCTATCTGTAACGTTATCTGCTCAGAGACCAAATCCTTCCAGAAACAATCAACAACGGCCCAATACAGAAAGGGTAAAGGCCGTCAGAGTAGCCCTCCTTACGGAGAAAATGAGTCTAAGTACGGAGGAGGCTGAAAAATTTTGGCCAGTTTACAACGACTATGAAAAGGAACAAAAAATGATTAGGGAAAAATTTCAACCTAATAAAAACATCATGGTCTTAGATGATGCAGCTGTTGAAAAACACCTGATGGGCTTACTTGACATGGAAGAAGAATTGGTGAAAATGAAGAAAAAATATTTTCAACAATTTAGTAAAATTATTGGCTATCGAAAAGTCGCCATTTTAGCAAAAAGTGATCGTGAATTTTATCTGGCCATGATAGAAAGGCTGAAAAATCAACCTAAAAGAGATAACTAAATAATAGGAAGGAGCGGTAGAAATATCGCTCTTTTTTATTCAAATCTATTGAATTATAATACATTTAAATATAATCAAAATAATAATAATGATCAAAAGATAATATTAACACAAAACATATAATAATTTTTTATATACCACTATTTCACATAATTTTTTTTGTAACATAATATAATACAGTCACTTAGAATTTTCCCGCTTTCTAACAAAAACATACCGTTTCGTTAATCGCTTCATTTTTTTTCATACATTCGTTCGATATTTGGTAACAATATGCTTACATTTAATAAGCAATTTGCAGCACGTAGCTGATTGGGAGGCAATTTGGCTTTTAAATCCTTTGGTTTAATATAAGTGGAGGTTCGAAAGAACTGCTCACTGCATTTGCGTAACCTATGAACGACAAAGAAAAAATTAGTATTGAGCATTTAGTACAAGCTTATGATGCTTATGTTGAATGCGGCACGTCAAAAATGTGGGAAGAGAAAGAATTATTTTTACTTATGGATTATTTCGCCGAAGAGCGACAATATGAAAGGAGTTTAGAAATATGTGAAGAAGGGATTAATCATTTCCCCTATTCCCTCACTTTTTATCTTAAAAAGGTAATCTATCTGCTTGATTTAAACAAAGTAGATGAAGTCAGCGCTATTTTAGAGCATGTTAATGCCTTGTCCCCAGGTAATCATGTCGTAACATTACTTCATGCCAGGCTACTATTTAAAACCCATAATAACGAAGAAGCGCTTAGTTTAATTTCCGGCTTAGAGGGTAAATTAGATGACGTAAGAACTTGCGAAATGCTTATTTTAAAGGCTAATATTCTGGAAGAAGATGGTCACATTGAAGGCATTTTCAAAATTTTATCGCAAGCCGTTCTACTTGATGCGTCAAATGAAGAAGCCATAGAATATTTTTGGGCATGGATAGAATCGTACAAAAAATATGAAGAGTGTATTTTAGTATTTAGCAAAATACTTGATTCAAATTCTTACAATGGATTGTCCTGGTATTATCTGGGATTATCTCAAGCTTATTTAGGAAATTACGACGACGCGTTGGAAGCGTTGGAATTTGCGTATTTATCGACCCCTACTTTGGAAATTGCTTACAGAGAATATGGCAATTTATGCTTTGAATTAAAAAAGTTTCAAAAGGCGTTAGAAGCTTACGAAGAAATGATAGCCCTATTTGTATCTGATTCAGAGGTGTTAATGATGTGTGGTCAGTGCTGTTTAGAACTTAATCAGGCTCAAAAGTCATTGGCTTACTTCAGAAAAGCGCTTCAAGCTGATCCCATGAATGACGAGGTATTATACCATATTGGAGAGGTTTTCTTACACCATAAAGATTGGAAAAAGGCTATTTTATATTATAAAAGAGCTATTAATATTGAAGATCAACGGGAAGAATACTATTCTTCTATGGGCATAGCTTATCAACAATTAGGTGATGAGGAAAAAGCTGAGTTCTGCTTTCAGGAGGCGGTAAACTTAGCCCCTTTTGAAAGTAAGTATTGGTTGTATTATCTGTCTTTTTTAATCCATGCCGATAGAAAACAAGAAGCTATTGAGTTAGCTAAAGCAGGTGAATTAGAAACAGAAGGTTCCACTATGATTTTTGCTCATGTTGCCTGTTTATTGGCTGCCGGGCAAAGAAAAGAGGCTTTAATGATGCTTGGCGTAGCTTTAGAGGAAGATTATTCTACTCATACTGTATTGTTCACCCTTTTACCCGACGTGGAAGCTGATCCAGAAGTATCGGAAATGTTACAATATTATAGACCAGAATCCTAAATAAAAAAGGGTTAAAGAAAAAATCTTTAACCCTTTTTTTATTGAAAAATTCCCCTTTTGAGAAAACTTTTCGCGATAAGAAAAATCAATCTAAGTGCGCGAAACAAGCGGCACCGATGATGCCCGCGTTATTTCTCAGTTTTGCTGGTTTAAGTTTTGTTTTTACATTTAAAAAGGGGCTAAAGAGGTCAAAGTGTTTACTAATGCCACCGCCTAGGAAAATTTGATCTGGATTTACTAACAAATCCATATAATTCAGGTACTCATCGAATCGCTTCCCCCACTCTTCCCAATCCAGATTAAGTTCTTTTCGAATGCGACTGGAGGCATAATGTTCGGCAATCATACCATGCATGCGAACATGACCGAATTCAGTATTTGGCAACAACTTACCGTCCAGAAACAGAGCGCTACCCAATCCAGAACCAATAGTAATCAGGAGAACCACTCCTAACATGTCTTTGCCGTGTCCATAATTCATCTCTGCTAATCCGGCTGCATCGGCATCATTTATGACACGAACGGGAAGTTCAGTAGATTTTTCAAGAAATTTTTTGACATTCAGACCATTCCAATTTTTGTCAATATTAGCTGCTGAATAAGCTGTGCCTTTTTTAATGATACTTGGAAAGCCAACCCCTATTCGTTTTTTCCAACTAAAGGCCGTTACCAACTCTTTGAACGTCTCTGCCACTGCTTCAGGCGTAGCAGGGTTTGGCGTTTCCAACCTAATACGCTCCGAAACCAGAATACCTTTGGTACTATCAACCAAAGCCCCTTTAATTCCTGAAGCGCCTACATCGACCCCTAAAATAATATCAGCATTGGGCATAAGCTGTTTATTTAATCAATTTTAAAGTCATCAACACATCTGAGACGGGTCTATCTTCTGCATCTTTCTGAACCTTAGCTATTTTATCGATAACATCGAGTCCCTCTATTACCCTTCCAAAAACGGTATAATTATTGTCCAATTGAGGGGTTCCACCCAGCGCAATGTATTCTTCCCTTTGCTTATCGGCATATCTTACACCTGACCGGGACTCCATTATTTTCAATGAATTCTCACTTACGGGAGCGCCATGAACGATATAAAACTGAGAGCCAGAAGATCTCATCTCAGGATTTGAAGGTCCTCCTGTTCTAGCCGCTGCAAGAGCACCCTTCACATGTACCAGTTGGTCATTAAATTCAGCTGGAACGGTATAACCTGGACCACCCATACCTAAACGCGAACCTTTTGCCGCATTTCTTGATTGAGGATCTCCCCCTTGAATCATAAAACCATCGATGACCCTATGAAAAAGAAGACTATCGAAGTACGCCTCTTCAACCAGTTTCATAAAATTATCGCGGTGCGCCGGCGTTTCGTCGTATAATTTGATAACCATATCACCTAAGGAGGTTGACAGGTGAATCAAACAATCTTCAGGTGCTTTAATCGTAATATTTTCCATACTTATTCGTTTTTTCTTTCCATTAAGCGCTGTAAGGCGAACCACAAAACTACCTGATGAATAAAATCTGTGCACAGGCATTGAATCAACTGATATACTTCCATCACCAAAATCCCAAAGGAAATCTGTTGCCTTTTTAGCCTCATTTTTGAAATGTATTGCCCCTGGAGCCACGGTATCACCCTCCCAACTAAATCTTGAAACAGGTCTGTTACAAGCAAAAGAAGTTATCAACAGAAGAACCAGAAAAAAAACTGAAAAATTATTCATTAGGAGCGAAGTATAAAAAAAGAATTCAAAGGTAATATAATATTAAGGAAAACAAATACTAAAAGGAGGCTAGGTTAAAAAATGATGTAGGGATTTGGTGATTAGAGCTGCAGCATTTCCACCGCCGTAATAATCATTCACTTTTTCGAATTTTTTATTAAGGGCTAATCTTACAGCATTTGTAATCGCATCAAAATTAGCCCCTGTCAGTTGGTTATAACCACCATTGACTAATTCCACCCATTCAGTTTGATCCCTTAAAGTCACGCAAAATTTATTGAAAAAGTAGGCCTCTTTTTGCAATCCACCGCTATCGGTAAGAACCAGCTGAGTATTTTCCAATAATTGAATCATATCAAAATAACCAACAGGATCGATGGTAACAAACTCAGCTTTCAAATTCCTTTCAGACATTATTTTTTTTGTCCTGGGGTGAAGCGGAGCCACTACTTTTATTTCCTTGTTAATGGCATTCAAAGCCTGAATAATAGAGGATAGATTTTCAGGGACATCGGTATTTTCCTGTCTATGAAAAGTTACCAATATATAAGGTTCATTATTTAATTTCAGTTTATTAAGAACAAAAGATTTTTGATGAGCTATTTTCGCATAAAAAATAGCTGCATCCTGCATAACATCTCCTGTGAGTTCAATGCGGGAGGGTAAAGAACCGAAGCCCTCGGCCATTAAATTATCGATGGCAGTCTGAGTTGGACAAAATAACAAATCACTGATTCTATCGGTAAGAATTCTATTAATCTCTTCCGGCATATCCATATTAAAACTTCTCAGGCCAGCCTCGACGTGAACCAAAGGGATTCTCAATTTTGAGGCGGCTAAAGCACCGGCCAGCGTGGAATTAGTATCGCCATACACCATAACGGCATCTGGCTTTTCCGATAATAACAGAGATTCTATGCCTTCCAGCATTCTACCCGTCATGGCACCATGAGTAAGACTATGGATAGCCAGTTGAAAATGCGGATTGGGGATAGACATTTCCGAAAAGAAAATATCTGACATATTAGCATCAAAATGTTGACCAGTATGGACTATTTTTTCCTCAAAATAGCCCTCTTCCCTAATAACTCTTGACACAGCTGCAGCCTTAACAAATTGGGGTCTGGCCCCCACGATGGTCATAATACTTTTCGGCATTAACCTGATTTTTTAAAATGGTTTAACGGGGAGCGAGGGAAACACGCGGTAAATTAGTTGATTATTCGGTACAAATATAGCTAATCCGGTAAGCAATAAAATCATAAAATCGACATAAAAGGATTGATTTTCCAGATACCAAAGTTCAAGTTCTCCTTTATGGGGAGCTATTTTTTGTTTGTATAAACTTATGGGGGAGACGGTTGGGTCTGATAAAATTTTATCTTCATTTCTAAAAACGATAGAACCAACCCCTGTTATACCTGGCTTAACGGTATAGATTTTATCTTTAATATGTTGGGGATAACAATCGAACTCAGATTTATCCAAAGGCCGTGGACCTACAAAGCTCATATTCCCTTTGAATACATTCCAAAGTTGAGGTAACTCATCAATTTTAAACTTCCTTAAAATTCTACCAATGGGTGTAATACGCGGATCATTTCCAATAGTCATGGTACCATAGGTCATATTATGGCTATTGGGAATCATCGTTACAAATTTTAATATATTAAAAGGTTTTAGATTAAAGCCAATTCTGGGTTTAGAGTACAAGACCTGCCCATTCAATACGAACAGAAGGAGCAAGGTAAAAAGCAGCAAAGGGAACAATAGAACGAGTAAAAAAGCAGCGAAAAAGTTATCAATAACCCATTTTCTACTTGAATAGGAAGAATTATTGTCAGTACGAGGAAACGTTTGAAAAACCTTTCGGTTAAAATCTGGAAATTTACTTTTCACGGGGAACGACACTGAAATAAATTAAACCATTATTTCCCTGCGAGCAAATGCGCATAAACTTCAAATGTTTTTTCCACCACCAACGCTTCAGAAAACTCATTTTGAACAATTTCGCGACCATTTTCACCCAACTGCATGGCGAATTCAGGATTATCAAGTAATCGTCGAATCGCTTCAGCCAAAGCCACCTCATCTTTAGGAGGAATGAGCAGCCCGTTCACCTCATGTCTCACTATTTCTTTACAGCCAGGAACATTCGTTGAAATAATAGGTTTACTACAAGCGGCTGCTTCGAGAAGAACCTTGGGTAAACCCTCCCTATAAGAAGGTAAAACAACCATAGAAGCCAAATTCAGGACTTCATCCATATTTCTTTTATATCCCCACCATTCGATTAAGCCGGCCAATTCCCATGCTCTAAGCTGCTTTGTTGGAATGAGTGCAGGATTACCATCATCGGCGCGACCTACGAGAACAAATTTTACCTTTGGATAATCAGCTTTTAAGAGCGTAACGGCATTGACAAACTCGTAAATGCCTTTATCAAAAAGCATTCTTGCCGGCAACATTACTATTACGTCTCCGATTTTCGCGGGTGTAGGAGAAAATACGGAACAATTTACGCCAGAACCAAGAATAAGTCTTGTTTTAGATTTTTCAATCATCCCTTCTTCAATAAAGAGATTCAAGTCGTCAGGATTTTGAAAAATAGTTTTGCTATTGGATCTATTCAGCGCCAATTTATATAAAAAAGTGGTGATTAGCCTAACAACATTATTTTTAGGTAACGAGGTAAATACATATCCAAGTCCACTGATTGCGTTAACAACGAAAGATTTATTTAAAAGAGACGCCATTATAGAACCGTAAATAATAGGTTTCACGGTAACATGATGAACAATTTGTGGAGATAAATCTCTGTAAAGCCTCCAAAACTCAAACATAGTTTTAAGTTCCCTAAAAGGATTTAAGCCCTTTCTGGACATCTCCAGGGTAATATGATTTAACCCTGCGGCTTTAATAAGATGGGCGTCGCCGGTGTCAGGTGTAGCCACAAAGACCTCCCAACCTAACTTAACAGCTTCTAAAGCTATAGGTAACCTATAGGCTAGAAACCCCCAATCGGTGTTGACAACAATAAGAATTTTCCTTCTAGACCTCTCCAAGTTAAAAATAATTAGAGTTACTCATTAGGTTTTGGAACCTCTGATTTTTTTGTTAAAGTGATTTTTGGAACGTAAATTGTTGATATTGCAATAAATACAGGAATGAATTTAACCCTGTGCCTTAAAGCTGTGCCAAAATTTCCGACTCCCCAGGAGTAGACTATCAGTAAAGGTATCAAAATTATAAGTATTCTTGTAATAATTTGTTTATGTTTTTCAAACAAGATTCCTTTGGCAATCCAATAAAAAACAAACAAATAAAGTAAACCATCAACGAAACCCAGGAGGTGATTTATTGCCCTAAGGTCCCAAATAAAAGGAGAAAACAAAAGGTAACCTAATCTGGGAATGATTAATAAAAAAAAATGTAAAGGTGATTTTGGGGAAAGCCAGTCTGGATAAACTGAACCTCCAAAATTGGTTACTTTAGTTTGGAACAAAATTCTTGAAAAGGTAAAGATGTCATCGAATTTACCTAAATAAGGTATTTTTATACCTGGTAAAATAGTGAATAAATATAAGGTAACAAGAGGAGTGCTGATTATAACCAGACTATGAAATAAGTTAAATTTTTCGAGTTTAAGTCTATTTATAAAGAAATTAAAACTTGAGAAAAAGAACAGTATGAAAATTAAAACAGTAATAATAATATTTGATCCATGTAAATAATATAATGGCAAACTAAATAGTAAACAAATAAATCCAAAGTGAATATTTTTACTCTGGTACCATTTTACAAAGTTTAAAATAACAATCAATAAAAAATACATAACATATACTTCTCTAAGAATTAATGCATTATATAGAATTACAGTAGGAAAGACGGCGAAAAACCATGTCGATTGTTTAGATTTAAGTAAATCTTTACTAAGGATATATGATATTTTAAAAAGTAAAATAACACTTAGAAGACCCACATACATCCCTACAGATTGGATTATAAGTGGATTTCTACCGAAAATTCTGTAAATTAATGAAAGGATCCAAGTAAATGTTAATGCTAAGTCGCTAGTTTTAAAGCTATTAAAATAGTCGACAAATGATAATTTTGAAAAAAGCCAAATATGGTATTCAAATTTAATTGCATCTAAGTCTCCATCTGGTAACGTAAATAAAAAAAAATGAATTAATGCTGCAGAAATTCTTAAAAATGCGGCAGCCCAAAGTATATTTTTTAAAATTGGATATTTAACAGTCAATATATATATTGCTATTAATAATATAAAAACACCTATTATACCAACAATTCCTTCCAAATTAAAACTTAATCTTTAATTTTTAAATAAATATAAAAAAAATTAATACTAGAAAGTACCAATGAACAACTATTTAATATTTTGTTTTTTGAAATTGAAAAAATTTAATCATAAATTTTTCCTTAACCAAGCTTGAAACATAAGGATTGCCCAAAGTTTTGTTGTGTGATCTCTCTGACCATTAGTATGTTCGAACCATAATTTCCTAACAGCCTTCGAATTTAAATAACCTTCATTATTTAGTTTAGTTGTATTTAACAAATCTTCAGCCCAATCCCTAAGCGGCCCTTTCAACCATATACCAATAGGAATAGCAAAACCTGACTTTGGTCTGTCTGTAAGATTTTTTGGTACATACTTCTTTAATATTTCCCTTAAGACCCATTTACTGACATTTCCACGTATTTTAAAGTTAGATGGCAACGTCCATGCAAATTCAACAACTCTGTGGTCTAGAAATGGAGTACGTGCTTCAAGAGAACAATACATTGAAGCGCGATCCAATTTGCACAAAATATCATCTGTAAGATAAGAATTAGTATCGTAATACATCATTAATTCCTCATGTGATAATCCAATTGGAATTGAGCTCTCAATAAAATTAGCAGAATCATATTGTCGCATTAAATCCACCGAATTATTAGTCAAATAGGCTTCAGGATCTGAAATTTCGGTTACCAAACTCCAGTATAAAGAATCAATACCCTTTACATAATCAAGTCTATTAGCCAATTTCCACGCTTTATCACCAAGATGTGAAACACCTGCCCAATTTTGAACAATATTCCATTTACTTAAGGGTATTGAATGTATTAACTTACCCATTTTTTTTCTAATATCAAAAGGCAACCAAGACAATTTGTTCCAAATTTTTGGCCCCCAAAAATACCTGTTATAACCTCCAAATGATTCGTCTGCACCGTCTCCACTTAATATTACTGAAACCTTTTTCCTAGCATAAAAGCTCAATAAATGAGTAGGGATTTGTGAGGAATCAGCGAATGGTTCATCATACATGTCTGGAAGTTGCGGTATAATTTTTAATGCATCCAATGCAGTAACTATTAATTCGTTATGACTAGTATTCAAATATTTGGCTATAGAGGCTGCAAAAGGGGCTTCATTAAATTCAATTTCTTCGAATCCCACAGAAAAAGTATTAATTTTATTCAGGGATTGTGATTGCATCATTGAAACAATAAGTGAAGAGTCAATGCCTCCAGATAAAAATGCGCCTAATGGCACATCTGACAATAATTGAATCCTAACCGCATCAATTAGGCGTTTTTCTAGTTCAAATTTAGCCTCTTCTTCATTTTTAATTAAATTTTTTCTAGTGGATTTAATCACTTTAGAAAGAGACCACCATCTAGTTAACGTAAAAAGTTTACTTGAGTAACCTGGGTGAAATGGGCCTAAAAGTGCTTCCGAAGGAAAAGGAAATGTTAATTTTAATAAACATCCAGGTTGAAGTTTATAAATATTTTTATAAATACTAAGAGGTGTGGGTACATAAACATAACGTAAATATTCGCTTAAAGCATTAATAGATATAGGATTTGAAAAATTAGGAAACGACCTAATAGCTTTTAACTCTGAGGAAAAAAGAAAAACATTATCAACCCAACCATAATACAATGGCTTTTCACCAAAACGATCTCTTGCAAGATACAAACTATTTTCTTTAACATCCCAAAGGCCTATAGCAAACATGCCCACAGTTTTAGAAAGAGTTTTTTCAATTCCCCAATATGAAAATGCCTCTAGTAAAGTTTCAGTATCAGAATACCCTAACCAAGGACCATTTAATTCTTTTCGAAGGTCTAGATGATTGTAAATTTCTCCATTGAAGGTTAAAATATACCTTTGACACCTTGAAGTCATTGGTTGATTTCCTGCATTAGATAAATCGAGAATTGAAAGTCTTCTATGACCTAAAGCAATTTTGCTTCCCTCATTTACCCAAATTCCAGAGCTATCCGGACCACGGTGAATTAAAGCATTGTTCATTTTTAGAATACATAATTCGATATTAACTACACTATTGTTAGTTAAAATTCCGTTTATTCCGCACATTAATTAAAGGAAGATTTTTTATAACCCAAAACACACCAATAAGGTAAATTTTCAGAAATGGTAAAGTTAGTAAGACCCGCATTTTGCATCATACTTATAATTTGGTTCCTCGTAAACCTTTTCTCTAAAGGAGTCCCAAACCTATCACGCGAGTCAGTTCTCATAGTATAAAAACTATGATTCCTATAGTAATTTAAAGGAATATTATGTACACTTAGACCTAATTTAGAACAAACCTTAGATAATTTTGCAATTGGTAAATAGATAGTTAAAGCAATTAAATCTGTTACAAAAAATATCATAAAAGCTGGAAGTTGACAAATTAACTTTCTACCCAGATTAGATAGAATCCAAAGAAATCTAAACCAAATGGGGCGATTTTCAAATGAATAATATAAATATAATAAAAATGGAGCACCCTCTTTTAACAAATTGACACAAGATTGAATTGCTTTATTCGTATCGGGTACATGGTGTAATACTCCAAGAGAATAACCAAAATCTTGGCTACAAGGTTTCAATTCATTATAATCCACAGTTGATTTATAAAAACGAATATTATTGTGTGAATGAAGTAATTTTTTAGCAATATCCAGGGCTAATGACGGATCTAAACAGTTTAATAATCCAACTCGGGGAGCTACCCATTTTGCCCACCGACCAGTTCCACACCCCATATCAAAACCTTCAGAATTAGATGAAATTTTATCCCACGGAAAAATAGAAAAATATTCTTGAAAAATCTTGTACGATTCCTCCTCAGAAAGTTTCATTTGATCAAAATGAGTCCACTCAACTCCAAAGCTATCTACAGTTGGTTTATGTAAATTTTCCAAAAGATTAAATTTTTAAGTTCATCATTCTTTTTTAAGCTTTAGGATAATATCCAAGTACTTGTTCTTATTTGCTTCTACTGAAAACAAGTTTTCTACTCTTTCTCTACCTTTTCTTCCAATTTCTATCCTTAATTTTGGACTTAAAATCAAATTTTCTATTGTTTGAAACCACTCTAAATCTTTGGTCACAAGGAATCCAGAAATATTATGTTCTATAACTCTAAAATTAGCACCAATTGCAGTTGCAACAGTGGGCTTTCCAAGCGCCATATATTGAATTGCTTTTAAACCACTTTTTCCCAAAACCCATTTCTCAGAAGGAAGAGGATAAATACCAATATCGATTCTATTTAAGTCCTCTACTTCTTTATCCTTATTCCATGCTATTGCCTCAAATTGAAATTTATGTGTTTGAAAATCTGAATCGCCAATTACTAAAATTTTGACTAGATATTTAGACTGAATTTTGGATAAAACATCTTCCAAGAGTAATAAATAGGGAGAGGTACTATGACTTCCACTCCATCCAATAGTTAATTCCTCATGCTTATTATTAACATAATTTGGTCTATAAATATCTGTATTAACAGTAGATGAAATATCTGTTGAATTAAGATTATATTTTCTTACATATTCATGAAGATAAGGGGTGCAAACAACTACGTGTTGAGCTCTTTTTATCAAAAAATTAATTTTCGATTTGCCCCTAACTAAATCCGCTATTTTGTTAACTTTACTCTCTCGTTTCAAAAACACCAAATCATCAATATCATATATGAAATTTGGCTGGATTTTTGTAAAAATCCATTCAAATAAAGGAAAACCAAAAGGGGTAACATATAAAAAAATGTAAAGGCCATCATAATTCCTAATTCTGAAAATATCCCTAATTCGCCTACAATAACCTTTTAGTGTATAAAAAAACTTTAAAAATAAATATCCTCGTTTGTAAATTATTTTTTGGAAATCTGCTGAAATGAAAGAAGAAACTTCAATCTCAATTCCATTTTGACGAAAATAATTAAAGTACTGTTCATATTTTAATCGTTGACCTGGTACAAAACCCTCTGGATGAGGTGATATTACTAAAATTTTCATTTTATAATTTAGATATTTTCATAAACATTTTTATACTTTTTATTAGCTAATTCAAGACTAAACCATTTTTTTGATTCATCTCTTAACTTTCTTCCCCCTAATGATTTTACCAGATAAAGTTCTTCAACAACTTTTATCATTTCTTCATCTGATGTATTTTTAATAATCTTTCCAGCATTAATTAATGCAAAAAATTCATCAAGGTCACCTACACCATAATTACAGATTAGTGGAATTCCCATAGCTAAGGCTTCAGCATTTTTAGTTGGAGAAGATGCAATTTTTGCGTAAGTGGGCTTTATAAAACTTACCATAATATCGAAAACACTCAAATAATAAGGTACTTGATTTCTATTTGCATTCTTTATGTAAATTTTGTTTCCTAAGTGTTGGTAAGAAATTGAATTAATTTTTATTTTAACCTCTTCAATATCAGGAGTTACAATAAAAGCAACTACATTAAAATTTTTTTTAACAGCTATCGCAAAAAACAACAAAAATTCATCAATCATATACATACTACCCACTGATCCTAAATACCCAAGAACCAAACTATCTTTTGAAACACCAATTTTTTTTCTTATTTTTACTTTATCAGCATAAATTAAAGGGTTAAAGAAATCATAATCAGCGCAACAAGGTATAACAGTAATGTTTGAATTGCTATCCATTCTCCCTATTTTTAAAATTTCTGGAATAACCGCCTTTGTAAGGACGACAATTTGGTCAGCCTTTTGAAATAAGGAAATTTCTTTATACTTTAAAAATAAATACTGCCATCTATGTGTAAATTTTTGTAAGTTCCAAATGCCCTTATCTACTCTTTCATCAACCCAAAGCCCTCGGCAATCAAATAAAAACTTGACCCCAAAAAGTCGTTTAAAAGATAACCCTACTAATCCTGCTAAATAACTTCGAGCATGAATAATTTCAACCTGAAATCGAATAACAATAAAAAAAGTAAAAATGTACATCAATAAAAAATCCCATATTTTTTTAATAAAACCCAAAAAACCCTTATTATATGTAAAAATTAAAGGATGCCAATAAATTTCATGTTCTTTTAAATAAGTATTTAATGCTATATTATTATCTTTAAATCGAAAATTTTTCTCAAAACTCAAAACATGAATAGGTTTAGTGTGTTTTACTATTCCAATAATATACGGTAATATTTGACTTTGACCAAGTGGATCAAGTAAACCATCATAAGAAATAAACAAAACCGTTTTATTAGCTTTAATCTGTTTATTTTTTTAAAATTTAACTAAATAAGTATAAGATCAAATTTTAATTGCTCTAACAATAGTGATTTGATTACTTAATTCATTTAATTTAATTAAACCACTAAAGGTAACTTTAGTATTCATTTTTTTGAACATATTTACTACATTGTCTAATCTTTGAGGATTATCATACTTAGGGGAAAACATGTCAAAAGTATCTAATATAGCCCATTCTATTCTTTGTTTTGAATCAAGGTTTTGAGGAAAATTTCTTAAATCTGCGATAGGTAAAAATCTTGTTAAGAATCCTAATTTTATGAAACATAAAAAATCAAATAAATAAATCATCCATCTTATATTCAAGGAAATAAAAAATAAAAGTCTTTCATGTGAGATTTTTCGAGTAATAAATCTTAAAAGATATTTAGCATGAACTTTAGTCCACCAGCCATTAATTCGATAAAAATCAACTACAATTTCACCACCTGGTTTTGCCTTTGTAATTAATGATCTAATAGCAGATTCAAAGTCAGGAGTGTGTTGTAAAACACCAAAACAAAATACTTTATCAAAAGAATTATCATTATAAGGGATTTCATAAATACTTGCTTGCGATAACTGAAAGCGAGATGCATCAAAATGTTTATTATTACTCCTATTTGCATCTACTGCTTCAGAATAATCAAAACTATACAAGGCGGCTTTAGTTTGACTTAAAATAACTTGGCTAAATCTTCCAGCCCCAGAACCAGCCTCTAAAATTTTAAAACCTTCCATTTCACTGGCTTTCCAACCAGTAGTTAAAAAAAAACGAGTTTCACTCTGACTTGAACCGATTTTATTATTTACTTGATCAATTTGAGTTCTAGAAAAAATATTCCACTGAAATCCAAAATTAGATGTATAATTTTTTTCTGTAGAAAATCTAGGAATTCCGTTTAAGATAGGAAAAATATTTCCAAACTCATCTTCTAAATAATCTCCTTTGTTACTTAAAAAAGAACCATTATTTGGATTAATAAATTCTAACATATAAAATATTTTAAATTAAAAATTTAAAAACATACTGAGATATAATTCAGACATCTTTTCTACAGAAAAATCTTTAGCTCTTCCTTTTAACGATATTTTATCTCTTGGATTTAGTAAACTTTGCTGCATTGCAAAAGCCAATTTTTCTGCATCACCAACAGGAACTAAGGTGCCGTATATACCATTTGATAGAATTTCAGCTGGACCACTTGGACAATCAGTACTCACAATAGAAATACCATAATCTAACGCTTCAATTAATACAGTTGGTAAACCTTCAAAGTTTGACGATAACACAAATAAATTAGAATGATAATAAAAAGGGTTAGTGTCTGTAGTAAAACCAGGCATAATTACAGAATCTACTAAACCTAATTTATTTAAATATTCTTTCGTCTGCAAATACAATGGTCCATCTCCCAAAATTATCAATTTTACATCAAGAGATTTTCTTAAAATACAAAAAGCATTTAGTAAAAGTGCGTGATTCTTTTGAGATACAAACCGACCAATAGATAATATTTTAAATGAACAATCTCTCCAAAAATCTGGTATCTCATTTACAATATCATTATTAAATCTATCATTGGTTACAGGATTATAAATAACTTTTATTTTATCCCTTTTTAGTCGACCCATAGTAATAATATCTTCCAAGACACCATTAGATACGCAAATAACTCCATTTACATAAGGGTATGTTATTCTAATTAATAATTTTAAAAAAAAGGCATTTTCTATTTTTGATGTTAAATATGTTTCTGTCAAATTTGAATGTTCAGAAAGAAAAAGTTTGCATCTCTTTCCTGCTAAAATCCAAGAAATAACAGAGATAGAGGTAAGAGGCCACATAGAAGCCAAAACATAATTTGGTTTTTGTGTCTTAAAATATTTGACTAATGAAAAAATTGAATTTCTGAAACGTTTCTTATTCAATGAGTAAACAAATATTTCTATTGGAAGATATTTTAACAACTCCCCCTTTTTCTCAAGTAATACAAAATGAATTTCATAACCCTTTGAAAATAAATAGAGAGCTAAATTCAAGTATACTTTTTCAGTCCCTCCCCCTCCTAGTGAAGGTAATATGAATGATATAATTTTTTTTTTTAGAATCATTTCATAAGATATATTTCAAATTAATTACTAAAGTTTCGGAGCAAATTATCGTATCAATTTGTAAGGACATTTAATGCTGGAAAAATGAATTTAAACCATTTATTTCAACTAATTATCTTATTTTCTAAACGTTTCTAGCATTAATTTCAATGAAATTATAACCTTGGTGAGTTCTTTGACTCAATGATGTTTTTTAGCGGTTTTTAATATAATATTTGAATCTGATGAATATTCACCCGCTTCAGAGATATTTTTAATAATTTT
>CAMDWC010000035.1 GCA_945878825.1 Haliscomenobacter hydrossis DSM 1100 | reverse complement strand
AGTGCTTCTTTTGTTCGGTCATCAAAAGTTAAAACCTGAAGTTCTATAATGGTAGGATTCAAATAAACCTCAATAACAACCGTATCGCCTGCGTATGGATATCCTGCAATATTTACCTCTCCTTGATAAGGATCAAAACCGTCACTTTTGACGCCAACAGCATAAATATCAGAAGAATTCCACGAAAAATAGGGCCAATTGCTGTAAGAAACATCCACTTTTTCTACCGTTCCGGAAGGAAGACTTTGAACAGAAAGATTAGCGTCTCTTATTAAAGAAGAATCATTTGCATTGCGAGCTAAAATTCTCACTTTTCTCATTGGCATTTCCCAGGTTACCAGGTTATAACAGCAAGCGTCAGGAACTTCCGTAGTACACGAACTGCCCTTTTCCCCCCGAACAGTTAACCAACCATTGATTCCCTTTTCACTGAGGGAAAAAAACAAATCATCTGAGGAGGCATTCATCTGTACGCCCATATTCATTGGATTGGACCAGTCATTTAAAGTTGGTGAAGAAGCATAAACATCATATCCTCCAAAAGTAAATCTACCCTGCGTGCTAAAATAAAGCCGTTGGGTTGGCGTATGAAAGAACGGCGTAACGTCTTCTTCCGACGTATTCAGTGTTGACAAATTTTCTGGTGCATCCACCTCCCCATTTTCTAACACTGCGGCGCGATATAAATCATCTTTACCCTTACCGCCGGGTCTGTTGGAAGAAAAATATAACCATAATTTTCCATTTATATCTTTTCCCACCGCAGGATGTTGCGTTGAAAATCCACTGGCATTAGCAGCTATTTTTAAGGGTTCCCCTACGCCACCATTCTCATTAAATTTTCTAAAGTAAATATCGCATCGAACCTCCATTAGATTTACTTTGTCACACAAACAATAGTATAAACCAGTATTTTCAGGAAGGAAAGAAACGCCAGAAATTAATTTATTAGGAACAGCCAATTGTGGCAACCAATTGGTATCTCCCTGACTATTCATTAATCTTAGATTGGACACAAAAGCAATGCTGTCCTTCTTAGAGCTTGCCCTGTCTTTTTCAGAAAATTTGGCATAGACAAGATCATTTTTATATGCCACGGCGGCAAATTCCGCTTCCAAACAATCATTAGAGGTTGAAATCTTTTTGGTTTGTTCGGGAACATTTGTGTAGTTTGAATATTCCTTTAAAATTCGGCTGCAACTACCTTCCATCATTAAAGCTTTATTTTTTAAAGGATTTCCCTCTTTAGCTTTTCGGAAATAAGACTGAAGGTTTTTTTGTGCCCCTTTATAGTCTGCTAATCTCATATTAATCCATGCTGAATAAAAATAATTTTCAGCGGTAACAACTGAATCTGGGAAACTAAGGACCTTATCATAAATAGATCTGGCTGTTTGAAGACCCTGCATATTTCGAGCAGATTCGGCCATTTTAACCCATATATCCACCCTGGTTGAATCATAATTTGTTGCTGCCTGATAAAAATTAAAAGCTGTTCGATAATCCTTTTCTACATAAAAGGACTGGTCCCCTGCTTTCAACCAGTTTTCTAATTTTTGTCCAAAGGAATTAAATTGAAAAGTGCCTATCATTAAAAGACTGAATAGCAGCTTATGAAAAGTATAAGTATTAAAATTTCGCATTATTAGTAATTTTTTACATCTGTCTTATACAGATTAGGAAAATAAATTCTTAACATCAAATCAAAGGACAAACCCTTACCGTTCTAAAACGAGGTATTTTCTTGATTACATAATGCACAAAAATTTCAGGATCCGCCTGACCTGTTGGCAGAACACCTGTCTTTGTTAAATTAATATCATAACTAAATCCAGCTCTGACGTTACGATAAAGCATTTCAATTGACGGTGCAATTCTATTACCTATTTCCCGTTGTTGATAGTTAACATTTAGGTCAATGGCAAAGGTATTCCCTGGGTTCTTATCTAAATAAACGCGAAATCCAGCGCTCGCCATCCACTCACTATAAGCTGCTTGTGTTACAAAGATAAGATTAGAAGTAAAATCAATATTATTTGACACTTGTAATACACCCATTACATAAGGATTTAATCGCATGGGGATTTTTGATACAGCGTTAGGAAAGAAACTGGTATTTGGCGAAAACAAATGATGAACGCCCACGCCAATATCTACTTTACTTCGTTTATTCAAAAGATCAACTAATTGTCCTTTTTGATCTGCCTGGATTCTAATATTTGCTCCCATTCCAGCATCAAAAAATATTTTAGATAAATCCCAAAGTCCTTCTCCATTCGGAGCAGAAGCATTTACACCATTGATTGATGGGTCATATTGACGGTCAAATAACAATGCACCGGGGTCAAAACCTCTCTGATTTCCGCTTAGGTTAATCCCTATGGTACCAAAAACTTTCGGGCTGAATTTTTTAGTGTACCCTCCACCAACAAACAATCCTGTTTGTTGTAAACGTGAATCTCCCGCCAAATCATAGGTTAACCCACCATTTAATGACCAGAATTTATCATCTTCCAAGTAGGAAGGTAATTTGGTATCAAAGGAAAGCGTGACCGTTTTGTAATCAATGGGAATTTCTCTCCATTGATTTCTGGCCTGAAACATCAATCTGGTATCTCCGTTGAATACGCCCGATAATCCTGGAGAAACTTGCAATGGATTTCTAAAAAACTGAGTGAAATGAATATCTTGAGCGATTACCTTTGCAGATAAAAACATCAAAATCCAAAACAAGGAAAATAATTTTGAATTCTTTTTGTAAATTTTCATCATGGAGTAAGTATTAGTATGTAATAGCAAATAATTCAGCGCTAAAATACAAATTTTAATTCTAAAATAAAAATAAATTTTGGACACATATAAATAAATAACTATATTTACCAGTTATAAAATAACGACGTCAAATTTTTGCAGTCCATGAAATATGAAACCAATATTTATTAAACTATTCTTTATCCATGCATTATTCTTCGTTATGGAAGGAAATGCGAAGACTATATTTGTAAAAACGGATGGGAAAGGGAACGGGGAAAGTTGGGTAAATGCCCTATCTAACCTCCAGATTGCTATTGGCATTGCAACGGAATCAGACCAAATTTGGGTGAAAACAGGTGTTTATTATCCAACAAGGACTAATAACAGGCAAATTCCATTTTTAATTGATAAATCCGTACAAATTTTTGGAGGGTTTTCAGGCAGTGAAAAGGTGTTAAAAGAAAGGGATTTTGAACAATTTCAAACCATAATCTCTGGAGAAATAGGCGATAAGACAACGCTTTTGGACAACTCACATAATATTTTTTTAATTGATATTGAAAAGGGTGATATTGTTTTAGATGGTATTACAATACAGCGTGGAATGGCAAATGTTTCATCCAATGCGTATGATAGAAAAGCATCGGGAGCGGGAATATTTTATACGAGCAGTGGTAATAAAAGTAGTCTCTGGGTATCTAATTGTTTGTTTATTGACAATCAAGCTCTTTACGGTGGGGCTATATCTGCCTTTATACTTGAGGGTGGGGATGCAAATATTCACATAGAAAACTGTGTTTTTCAAAATAATACTGCCGAAATTGAAGGTGGGGCTATTTACCATCTTGCATCAAAAGGCAGCAAGGATGTATTAGAAATTCAACACACCACCTTTACTCAAAATATCGCGACCTTTGGTGGAGCTATTTACCACAAAGCAGATAAAGGGTCAATTTCCTCGCCACGGGTTAGTTTCTCAGATTTTGCTGCCAATATTGCCTACATTAGAGGTTCCTGCATTTATAATCAATTAGACGATGAAGAAACAGGAAGTCCTTTGTTTATAGATTGTAGCTTTTTCGAGAACAAGGAAACGGTTGGTAATTCCATGGGCGATTCCAATAATATTCAAAAAAGCCAGAATAACGCTGACCGTATGATCATCAGACCGACGCTACGTTCCAATTCAAAAAGGAAGATTCCCTAAATCTACATTCCCGCCTGTGAGTATGACGCCTACCTGTTTTCCTCTAAAGGTTTCCTTATTGGCCAGCATAGCGGCCAAAGGTACGGCGCAGGAAGGTTCAATGATAATTTTCATTCTCTCCCATATTAATCTCATTGCCTGAACAATTTCATCTTCCTCAGCGGTTAAAATATCAGTAACATGTCTTTTTATAATATCAAGCGTTAAAGGTCCCAGGGTTGTTCGCAAACCATCTGCTATGGTATCAGTCCTTTCATTTTGTTCAATATGACCACTTCTGAGAGACCTGAGGGCATCATCAACCTTTTTGGGTTCTGCACCAATAATCATTATCTCAGGATTAACATAATGTGCGGCCAAAGAGGTTCCGCTTAACAATCCGCCACCGCCGACGGGAGCAACCACAATATCTAACTGCGGAAAATCTTCAAATAACTCTAAGGCAGCGGTTGCCTGCCCGGCAATCACATCATAATTATCATAAGGGTGAATAAAATGAGCCCCTGTTTTTCTTACTACTTCCGCCAAAGTACTTTCCCTCGCCATTTGATTTGGTTCACAGAAAATGATTTCTGCACCATAAGCGCGCGTTCCCTCCACTTTTATTTTAGGAGCATTATTGGGCATAACGATATAAGCGGGAATACCTAAAAATTGAGCAGCTTTAGCTACGGCCTGCGCATGATTTCCCGATGAATGCGTAGCTATTCCCAGGTTTTTCACCTCCCCTTGTAATCTCAGGGAAGCACTCGCAGCTCCTCTCATTTTAAATGCACCTATTTTCTGAAAATTTTCACATTTAAAGTAAACAGAACCGCCAACCAAACTATTTATGAATTGATTGGTTAACACTGGCGTTCTATGAATCATTGATTTAATCGCGTCCTGGGTCAGCCTCAAATCAGGTAAGGTGGGAACACTTGAAAGTGATTTCATTTCTTATTTTTAAAAGTTATCTCTCAGAAAGGTTAAAACCTTATTCATCTCATTTTTCACCACGGCACTCCCTTCCACAAAATGATTATTCATAAAACTGAATATCAATGTTTTACCCTTATTTGTTACCACATATCCACTGAGGCAATGGTTGTTAGATAGAGAGCCTGTTTTAGCAAAAACAAAAGGCTTTCCCTGACCTTTGTAAGAACCTGATATGGTACCCGACACCCCACCCGCCGGCAGCAAGCTAAAAAGTCTTTCTTGAGCCATCATTTCAAGTAACTTTTTTAAAATAAAAACCATGTCCATAGGTGAAAAAAGATTATACCTTGACAGACCTGAGCCGTCAGCCCAAATTGGTTTTTGTGGTAAGTCAGAAAGTAAAGAATCTCTTGCATACCCAATAAATTTTTCTGGATCGAGATAACCAAACTGTTTATCTGAACATAAAACCAATAATTGTTCTCCTATAAAATTATCACTTTCTTGCAGAAAAAACCGATAAAGGGAATCTGGAATGGGAACTTTATAATTAATAAAAGATAAGCTATCCTCCGCATTGAGTTTTAATTGAGATACAGGTTGCTGAATATCCTCTCTAAAAACGGCTAACACCGTTTCTACATCGGTACGAAATGGAACGGGCAAATTAAAACTGGTATCAAAAGCTACTTTATTGGCATAAAATTTATTTTCAAATTCATCTCTATAAATTTTTGGTCTTTTCCCTTTATCTGTAGCATCAAAAGTTAGATGATCCAACCAAAAACCGGGTGTCGTCAACCATTTACCCAGGCTATCTTTTTTAAATTGCACATAATTTCCATGTATAGGAATGGGGCTTCTTTCCACCTGGTAATAATAGGGATAATCTGCCCACGACCATCCTGAACCAAAACGATTCCCTTTCCAATTATCAAAAGAAAGCTTTACCGGCAGATTTGATTTTTTCCAAGGCTCTGGTTGTTCCACTGACAAAAAAGCCGGATGCCTCCACATTGGATTACCCGTTCCCTGAATTACGAGCTGTCCTTCTTTTTCAGCTACCCGCCAAACATTCAAACTATCACCTAATACCTTTAATGCAGCATAAAAGGTAACTAATTTAACATTAGAAGCGGGTGTAAAATGTTTGTCTGCCTCTCTTTTTAATAAAATTTCTCCTGATTCTGCATCTTCAATCATTAACCCACTAAAATGCTGATTAAATACCACAGAATTATGAACCAGATTATCTAATTCCTTAAGGTGCTTTTTATGTGCTTTTTGACCTGAAACGGAACTAATAGATAAAAAAGAAATAACTATAATCCCTAAAAAAGAAACATAGATTTTTGTCATTATGATTTATTTTTTCTAAAAAAATTGATTTGAAAGGGTAACAAATCTTTACTAATTCGTACTTTTCATCTAAGTTAAAAAAAATACCCTTGAAAATGTCATTCCTCAAATACACCACCATCATTTTTCTGTCATTGATCGTTTCAAACACTGTGTTTTGTCAGACAAACAACAACGATTCTTATCAGTTTGCCCTACAACAAATAAAATTGAACTCTAAGGAAAAATCAATTATTCCATTTAAAAAACTGGATGAATTATCTATTACACACCTGGTATTGGGCACCCCTCTGGTTCAAACCAATGTTTTTAGTAATCAATTAGATAAATATGCCTACGTAAGTCATTACCAGTTACCTTTTCAAGACGATCTTAAAAATATTGACATCTGGTTAAAAGCGAGAAAATCGGCTGGTGATAATGCCTTTATTATCGAAATCTGGACTAATGAAGATTTTAAATCAGATAAGTTAATGCAAATAAAAACATTATTTGAGGGCATGTCTGTAATTCTTGTAAACTTCGATACAAAATATTTTAACCGTAAGGATGATTCTGCAAATGCTATAAAATTTGACATTCAAACCCTTTCTGATTACTGGCACCAATCTTTAGCGGCACAACTTATTTTTGGAGGCGTATCCGTTCAAGATGGTAAGGAAGCAAAGGGCGTCCGACTTGGATATTCACCCATAGCCAGTGTTGACATGAAAGCGAATATTCTCCATGATAGCATAAAATATATCATTGAACAAGGTATTGCAGCCAGGGCATTTCCTGGTGCTCAGGTGCTCGTTGCAAGAAAGGGCAAAATTGTGTATCATGAGGCATTTGGCAAACACACTTACGAAGGAGAACAAAAACTATCTCCAGATGATATTTACGATATGGCCTCTGTTACTAAAGTTAGCAGTGGACTTGCTGCATTAATGAAGTGGTATGGCGAGGACAAATTAAATTTGGATGACCCATTAAGCACCTATTTACCGGAAGCAAAAGGAACGAACAAAGCGGATTTAAAGATGAGAGATATACTGACTCATCAAGCCAGATTAAGAGCTTGGATTCCCTTTTGGAAAGGCACTTTGGTAGGAAATAGCAGGAATCCCTGGCAAAAAAACTGGAACAATAACCGAAATAATAATTATAGGTTCAAGGCACAAACATTCCGATTACAAGCATCAAAAAATTATTCTATTGAAGTTCCTGGTGGCTTATGGTTACATAAAAATTATCCTGATAAAATGGCCTCGTATATTTTTAAGTCCCCCCTTAATGCTAAGCCTGGCTATGTTTACTCCGATTTCTTTTTCATACTCATGCCCAGGTTGGTCAAGGCGCAGACAGGGCAAGAATTTGAAAGTTATATTAAAACACAATTTTACAAACCATTGGGCGCTAACACCTTAACATGGAACCCATTGCGATTTTTCGATACCACTCGAATGGTACCTACTGAAAGAGACACTTTTTTTAGGATGACCCTTTTACAGGGCAATGTGCACGATGAAGGTGCCGGCATGTTAAATGGTATTTCTGGTCATGCAGGTTTATTTGGCTCCGCCAATGACTTAGCTAAATTAATGCAGTTATACCTTAATAAAGGTATTTATGGTGGGGAAAGACTTATCGCGGAAAAGGCTTTTGATGAGTTTACCCGCTGTCAATTCTGCCCTGATAATTATCGTGGTGTAGGTTTTGACAAACCATTGGTTCAATATATTCCAGGTAAAAGTTCCATAGCCAAAGATGCTTCTCCTGAAAGCTACGGTCATAGCGGATATACAGGTACCTTCGTTTGGATAGATCCCAAAGAAGAGCTTATTTACATTTTCTTATCCAACCGAGTGTATCCTACCAGAGAGAGCAGGGCTATTTACGATTTGAATATCAGACCGCGCATCCAACAATCAATTTATGACGCGTTGAAAAATTAAGCTCAATTTTTGATGGGCTGAAAAAGATTTATTCTTACACCCGATTGAAAAGATACGGTCGAAATACGATCATTATATGGCCCTATACCTTTACTTACATGCCCCACAAAAGATTGATAACTCGATTGTGCGAAAATACTCGTCCTTGGTGAAATCATCTTTTCAGCGCCAACACCCATGTCCATAGATAAATAAACATTATCAATAAGCGTTCCTCCCTGCATTAATCCCTCTTCAAGATTTTGATAAACACTGTTGGTTTTACCCGTTAAAGCAACGGAGGAAGGAAAAAATCCAGGATGGACAATAAAGTAATTTGCGGATAGAGTGACCTGAGCTGTAGCACCCAATGTGGCATAAATGCGCCAATTTTCTTTATGAACAATATTGAAGCGGGTAAATACAGGAATTTGTAAAAGATTTACCTGAATTTTCTTTAATTGCTCCGTCGTATAACCATCCCTTAGACTTCCTTGTATATAGGTAATCGCCGGGGCATTATACTCTTTATGGGCATAAATAAATCCAAAGCCGGTTTCTAACCGTTTTGCTCCCTCACTTAGCAAGAAACCAAGATGGAAACCTGATGAATTTCTGATAGTTTCAGGAACTTTAAATCTTGGGTAGGCCGGGGTAAAAACATTATCTCCGTCTAATCCTGTTAATAAAGTTAAATGCCATTTTCCAAAATCAAGTATATTATTAATATAAATCTTCCTTGTATCAATGGGAATGTGTCTTGAAGCTAAGGTTGGAATTTGACTTACTTCTTGGAAAGATTTTGAATAAACGGTCACAGGTTCCATTTTAAGCACTGTGGCAAACGAGCCTGAGATAGGTTCAACTTCTAATAGTACTTTTTTGGGTAGAAGTTTATTTACTTCCTCATCAGATTGATTATCTGATAACTTTGAGAATATTCTATCCGGCTGATTATTATCACCTTTGCTTTGAATGTTGTTATCTGCTAGTTTAATTTCAGCTGGTGTAGAAGAACTTTTATCAACCGATACTTTAGTTCTATTTTCAACATTGACCGATTGAGAGGTAGGTAACTGACGAATGACTCCTACATGCAAACAAGTAAAGAATAACAAAACGGCCATGGTAACCTCCATAGCTTTAAACCATATAATTTTATTTTCATTTCTTTTGATATGGGAATAATAGGAATGAAAATGAGCCCAGGCGTGACCTTCATTTGTAGGAAAAATGAATTGATTTAATTTTTGATGAATGTTTTTATCAAACTTTTTTTCCAAATCGAGCTGATCATCCAATAAGACATCGTTCCATTTTTCAGAAAAATTTTTCCATGCATCTTTAGGAACCTCAGTTTCCAGAGATTCCAGTTTTTCTTTCAAAAATTGGTCTATTTTTTCCTCCTCTATCATTACCTCTGCTTCAATAAAATGTTTTGTAATTTGAGTCTTGCCTTCACCAAATTTGATCTTGACGTACTTTCGTTAACATCCAGTAAATGGCTAATTTCTTTATGAGAATAACCTTCAATAACGTATAGATTAAAAACGGCCCGATAGGCTGGTGTAAGCATTTGGACGGCCTCTAAAATCTCTAGTTCTGAAAAACGGCTCACCGCATCTGCATCAAAGCTAACCACATGATTAGCTTCGTCCATATCAGAAGTCCTCCTGCGCATATTTGACCGATAATAGTCTATGGCAGTATTGACCATAATCCGTCTGATCCAGGAAACTAAAGAAGTACCCGGCTTAAAGGAATGCATATTCCTTAATATTTTGATAAATCCCTCGTGCATAATGTCGAGAGCATCATTTTCATTATTTGCATATCTCATACAAACGCCCATCATGCGCGCATAATATTCTTCATAGAGGGCTTGTTGCGCCCACTTCTCTCTGCGCATGCAAGCTAAAACCACATTTTGTTCAGCATCCCAACTACCAGGAATTACTAATTCCATAAAATACGATTGAAAAATTGAAACATATAGCTCAATATACTATTTTATTTAGAAAAAAGCTACTTAATGGGTCTGGTTTTTTAACAGCATTTCATTTTCGGCGTCAAGTCGTTTAAAAAAATGAATAATTTGTTCAATTAAATACCTTTCCTGGGCTTCGGGACCTTCCACGGGACTTTTTGTAACCCGATCATAATGTGGCCACCCGTCTGCATCTCTGCCTTTAAACACATAAATTCCCTGTTGACTCAATAACTCACAAATAGCAATATGCATTAAATCTTGCTTTTCCTCCTTCGTGTATGTTTTTTGCCATCGGCCCAGAATTTGAATACCCACCAGCAGCAAAACGGCGTTGAGATCTGGAATTTCGGGTTTATTAAATGATTCTTTTATTTGATTTCTAATGCGAAGCCACTCAAAATTTATTTCCCATTCTTCCATATTAGTTGTTATAATTTAGATTTGGAGAAAGCCAACGTTCAACAATCTCCAAAGACATATTTTTTCTATCTGCGTAATTTTCCACCTGATCTTTAGATATCTGACCCACGCCAAAATAAGTAGAGGCAGGATTTGAAAAATACCAACCACTCACAGAAGCGGCCGGATACATGGCAAAACTTTCGGTCAAAATAATACCTGTTCTCTTTTCTACTTCAAGAAGTTCCCACAACTTCTCTTTTTCGGTATGATCCGGGCAGGCAGGATAACCTGGAGCTGGTCTAATGCCCTGAAAATTTTCTTTCAATAAATCTATGATAGAATGATTTTCATCTTTAGTATAGGCCCAGGTATCAATCCTTACCCATTCGTGTAATTTTTCAGCCAGGGCTTCTGCCAATCTATCAGCCAGCGCTTTAAGTAAAATAGATTGATAATCATCTAAATTCTCCAGAAAATAGGCATCCATTTTCTCGATATTGAACCCTGCTGAAACGGCAAAAGAGCCAATAAAATCAGGTTTGCCTACTGGGGCAATGAAGTCAGACAGTGACCTATTGGGCTGTCCGGGTGCTTTTTTAAGTTGTTGCCTCAAGGACTGAAGACGCATTTTTTCTTTGGTTCTCTCATCATCGGCATAGATAATAATATCATCTTCCGTCCCTTGATTTGCGGGAAAAACGCCCCAAACGGCTCTTGCCTCGAGCCATTTTTCATCAACTATTTTTTTGAGCATAGCATTTGCTTCGACAAAAAGTTTCGTCGCCTCCTCCCCAACGACAGCATCTGTGAGAATATCGGGATATTTACCCGCCAGTTCCCAAGAGCTAAAGAAGGGTGTCCAATCGATATAAGAGACTAATTCACCTAATGGGAAAGGAATTTTTTCCTGTATCCCACCCTTTTGGGGTGCTGGAGGCGTGTAAGCGGCCCAATCCATGGTCCATTTATTTTTCCTGGCTTCTGCAATAGGTAGAAATTGTTTTACCTGTTCTCTCCCTACTCTTTGCTCCCTAATTCTATTATTTTCAGCTCTGACATCTAAAATGAAATTACTGCTAACATCTCCTTGTTCGCTGAGTAAATTACTCACTACGCCTACCGCACGAGAAGCGTCTAATACATGAACAACAGGGCCATTATATTTAGGTTCTATTTTAACTGCAGTATGTGTCCTACTGGTCGTTGCTCCGCCGATCAACAACGGAATAGTAAATCCAAGCCGCTGCATTTCGCTGGCAAGATGAACCATTTCATCTAAAGAAGGGGTAATCAGACCCGATAATCCAATAACATCCACCTTTTCCTCTTTTGCTCTTTGCAGTATTTTATCAGCGGAAACCATAACCCCGAGATCTACAATATCATAATCGTTACAACCGAGAACAACGCCAACTATATTTTTACCGATATCATGCACATCACCCTTTACGGTCGCGAGCAAAATTTTACCTTTTGCCCGACTATTCCCATTTTTATTTGCTTCAATATAAGGCGTAAGCCAGGCGACGGCCTTCTTCATTACCCGGGCACTCTTAACTACCTGAGGAAGAAACATTTTACCCTCGCCAAATAAGTCACCGACGTAATTCATGCCATCCATCAACGGGCCTTCAATAACAGATAAAGGTTCGGCTACTTGCGTACGAGCCTCTTCGACATCCTCGTCAATAAAGTCTGTAATTCCCTTTACTAAAGCAAATTTAAGTCTTTCATTAACGGATTGATTTCTCCAGGAGAGATCTTTCTGAAGCGACTTTCCCGCATCACCTCTAAGAGAAACAGCCAGGTCAGTTAATCGCTCGGTGGCATCGGGTCTTCTGTTAAAAAGGACATCTTCCACCTTTTCAAGTAAATCGGGTTCAATGTTGGAATAAATATCCATCATCCCCGCGTTTACGATACCCATATCCATACCGGCACGAACGGCGTGGTAGAGAAAGGCGGTATGCATTGCCTCCCTGACCACTTCATTCCCCCTGAAGGAAAAAGAAATATTACTCACACCGCCACTAATTTTAGCTCCGGGACAAACTTTTTTAATCTGCCTTGTAGCTTCAATAAAATGTATAGCATAATCATTATGTTCCTCAATGCCAGTAGCTACGGCAAAAATATTAGGATCGAAGATGATATCTTCGGGAATGAATCCTACCTTTTGGGTAAGCAAATCGTAGGCTCTTTTACAAATACTTACCTTTCGTTCTACTGTATCGGCCTGACCCACTTCATCGAAAGCCATAACTACAGCTGCCGCGCCATAACGACGAACCAATTTAGCTTGTTTTAAAAAAGATTCTTCCCCTTCTTTTAATGAAATTGAATTTACGATACATTTACCCTGAACGCATTTTAGTCCGGCCTCAATGACAGAAAACTTTGAAGAATCAATCATTATGGGAAGCTTTGCGATATCGGGTTCGGACATGATAAGATTTAAAAATTCCACCATAGCTTGTTCCGAATCGAGCAAACCCTCATCCATATTTATGTCAATGATCTGGGCACCCCCTTCCACTTGTTGTTGGGCGACTTTTAGGGCTTCGGTATAATTTTTCTCGCGAATTAATCTTGCAAATTGCTTGGAACCCGTGACATTTGTTCTTTCACCTACGTTAACGAAATTTGTTTCGGGACGAATTACAAGAGGTTCCAGACCACTAAGGGTTGTAAAATGGATTTTAGGTGTTCGTTTTCTTGGAATAATGCCTTTAACTGCTTCAGCCATAGCCTGAATATGATCAGGCGTTGTTCCGCAGCAGCCACCCACTATATTTACAAAACCAGAAGAGGCAAATTCTTTTACGTACTGCTGCATTTCAGAGGCCCCCTGGTCATATTCCCCAAACTCGTTTGGCAAACCTGCATTAGGATAGGCGGAAATATAACAATCTGCGATGTCTGATAATTCTTGAAGATAGGGTCTCATTTCCGTCGCCCCCAAAGCACAATTTAACCCCACACTTAAAATTGGAATATGGTTAATGGAGGCCCAGAAAGCGCCAACGGTTTGCCCTGAAAGGGTTCTTCCGCTCGCATCGGTGATGGTACCAGATATCATAACAGGAACACGATCGCCAACCTCTTCAAATAATTCTTCGATAGCAAAGAGCGCAGCTTTTGCATTAAGGGTATCAAAGATAGTTTCCACGATGAGTGCATCACAACCACCATCCATTAACCCTTTGGCCTGTTCGTAATAAGCCTCTTTAAGTTCGTCAAAAGACACCCCCCTGAAACCTGGGTTATTTACATCGGGGGAAAGCGAAGCTGTTTTATTGGTTGGACCTATTGCCCCGGCAACAAAACGAGGTTTTTCAGGGGTTCTTTGATTGAAATCGTCTGCTACCTTTCTTGCTATCTTTGCAGCCTCAAGGTTCATTTCGTAAGCCAGGCTCTCCAAATGATAATCGGCCTGGGCAATTTTTGTAGCACCGAAGGTATTTGTTTCTAATATATCGGCACCTGCCTCGAGATAGGCATGATGAATAGCTTCAATAATATGGGGCTGAGTAAAAACAAGAATCTCATTATTACCTTGAATATCAAAAGCATGATCTGCAAAACGAGTACCCCGATAATCTTTTTCCGTTAGTTTATACTGTTGTATCATTGTGCCCATGGCACCATCAATAACTAGAATACGGTCTTTAAGTAAAGCTTCAAGCCTAATATTCATTTTCTATTTTAATTTAATGAAAAATTCTATACTCAAAGGTATAGGAAAAGAATGTAAACTTATAATTTGTCAAAGGGTTCACTATTTATTTAATAAAAAAAGCTTCCTGATTGGAAGCTTTTTTTAATATCTTACTGATTCATTAAATTAAACGGTACAGATTTCCTTTGCCCTCCGCAGGCTCTCCAGTGGCTTACCTGAAGTAGGAATAAATTCTTGCCCTAAAAAGCCATCATAACCCGTTCCTTTTATGGTTTTAATGATATGAGGGTAGTAAAGTTCCTGACTTTCATCGATTTCATTTCTGCCTGGAAGACCCGCCGTATGATAATGGCCAATCACTTCGTGATATTTAAGAATATTATTACTGATATTTCCCTCCATCACCTGGGCGTGATAAATGTCATACAATAATTTAAAGTTGGGCGAGCTCAATTTTTGTACTAAGGCTGCACCCCAGGCAGTATGATCGAATTGATAATCAGCATGATCGATGTAACTATTCAACAGTTCAATAACTATTTTGACACCGTATTTTTCAGCTTCTTTTGTCACCATTTCCAGACCTCTTGCACAATTTTCAATTCCTTGCTCGTCAGAAATACCATTTCTATTTCCAGAAAAACAAATAACGGAAGGAATTCCATTTTCACTAGCCTGTCTGATAAATCTCGTATAATTTTCTTGAAGGAAAGCATGATTTTTAGGATCATTAAATCCTTTAGAAATATTACAAAAACTATCCATACCAACGGCACAAGTAAGACCTGCATCTTTGACGATCTTCCAATCGGCAGGCCCTAAAATTTCTACCGATTCAAAACCCAATGCTTTGACCTCTCTACAAAATTCAGGTAACTTATAAAAGGCGCGAAAACACCAGTAACAAACAGAATGTTTCATAAGACGGAACGATTAAAATGACTAAAAATAATAACAAAACGATTTACTAAAAATAATCAGACGGGCGCATAAGCCAGACCTTTTGTTTCCGCTAAGGGAGTACAACCTTTAAAAACACCTGGAATAGGATCATACACTAAAATTTCGGTACAAAGTTGTTCATTGGCAAAATATCCTTTATATATGGTATCCTTCAACATCATAAAAAACTGATGAGAAGGCAAAGGTTTAGCATCGACAGGCAGTAATTTAACGGCTTCTATAATTTCAGTATTGATCGCGTTTAAATAATCTGTTCGTTCTGATGCCATCATAGCGACGAAAGATTTTCCCATTTTTTCTTTAGCCTTGACATCAAAATTATCAAGACCGTTTAAAAAGAGTTGTTTTGTGTCTGGTGCAGCCCAATCTGAAAGAAGTAAATCTACAAATCTATCGACGCCGAGTTCTGAGGCAGAGGGCGTTTTTGTTTTAGGCAGCATAGTATCAGCAATCAAAGTAACCCAGGCAAACTGCTCTGTTGTTAGCGCGGAGGGAACCCAATCATCTTTTTCTTTACCCTGTGAGGGAGCATTTTCGTTATTAGGCTTACAAGACGAGACCAATCCAGCTAAGGATCCGGTGGCGGCTGTAAATCCAATAACCATCCCTGTATATTTTAAAAGTTCACGACGTTGCATAGTGGCTATTATAAAGGTTTACAGATTGTTATTTTTCAATTGTTTAACGGCATAATCAACCGCTCTGGCTGTTAAAACCATATAGGTTAACGATGGATTAACACAGGCGGCAGAAGTCATACAAGCGCCATCCGTCACGAAAACATTAGACACCTGATGCATTTGATTCCATTTATTGAGAATAGAGGTTTTTGGGTCATTTCCCATTCTGGTCGTTCCCATTTCGTGAATACCCAGACCTAGTGAATAACCATCGTCGTAGGTGGTGATTTCTTTTAATCCGGCAGCTTCCAGCATTTCAGCGGCAGCGTTCATCATATCAAGGCGCATATTTTTTTCATTCGTCTTTATGCCTGCATCAAATTTAAGAACAGGGAGGCCCCATTTATCTAATCGGCTATAGTCGAGTTCGACTTTATTCTCATGATAAGGAAGTGTTTCACCAAAGCCGAGTAAATTCATAGACCAGGGTCCAGGTTCTGAGAGTTGGTCTTTAGATTGAGCACCCATGAGGAACGCCTCCTCGGCTACTAAAGCACCGAAGCTTTGTCTTCCGCCACCGCCCTGGTAACCGTAACCTCTTATAAAGTCCCTTCTTTTGGTTGCATTATCAATATTTCTGAACCTGGGCACATAAATACCGTTGGGTCTTCTGCCTTTATAATATTTATCGCCAAATAATTCAGATTTAGCCCTGGCACCTGCTCTAAAATGGTGATCCATGATATTATGCCCAAGCTCACCACTCAAATTTCCCAGACCGTTTGGATGAGAATCGTACCTTGAATTCAATAGAATGTGTGTAGTACCCAGAGCGGAGGCACAACAAAAAATCACTTTAGCAAAAAACTCATGTACTTCCATGGTTTCCGCATCTATAATTCGAACGCCTACTGCCTTTTGTGTTTTTTCGTCTAAAATGATATTTTGAACAATAGATTGTGGCCTGAGGGTCATATTGCCCGTAGCTTCGGCAGCGGGTAAAGCGGCAGCATTGGAACTGTAATAAGCACCATAAGGACACCCTCTTATGCAACGATTTCTGTGCATACACTGACCTCTTGTTCCGTGATACTCTGGATTTGGCTGAGTAAGATGAGCCGTTCTGCCTATGGTTATGCGACGTTCTGGAAATTTAGCCTCTGATTTTTCCTTTACAAACTCTTCTATACAATTAAACTCCATGGGCGGCAAAAACTCACCGTCAGGAAGCTGATGTAGCCCTTCTTTCTGACCACTTACCCCAATATATCGCTCAACATAATCGTACCAGGGAGCGATATCAGCATATCTGATAGGCCAATCTACTGCAATACCGTCTTTTGCATTGGCCTCAAAATCCAGGTCACTCCATCGGTAACTTTGTCTTCCCCACAT
>CAMDWC010000034.1 GCA_945878825.1 Haliscomenobacter hydrossis DSM 1100 | reverse complement strand
TACTCCTCTTTGTTTTTTTCCAGAAATTTTAAGAATGGCTTTGAACCGAGGACGTTAACTTCTCCTCTCAGGCCCTTCACAAATCGAGCTGGGGGTGCAAAACTTTGAACTTTAACCTTAAAATGAAATCTTCCTGTACCATACATTTCATTAACGAATGGCTTGCACATTGGGAATTCGTCTTTAAGAATTAAATAAGCTCTCATTGACATGTCCAGCTCGATGGTTTTATCGAGACTAGTACCTTGAAATCCAAAGATATCAGGTTTATTATATTTGTGTTGTTCTTCAAATTTGAAGGTTACTTTAGTTATTTGTACCTCTGAAATACGCTCAACTTTAAAATATTTATTTTCACCCGATGAAACCTCGTAGGCAACAATAGCCTCATAATTAGGTGTAAATGCTATGGGTTCTACTAATCGATCTGATACTATCTGGCTATTTGCAGAATAATAATTTTTAAGAATTACTTGATTTTTCTGAGTGATAGCCTCGTAAAGGTTAAAAATAATTTGGGAAAGATGCGCTTTAAAAATATTTTCTGCGCCTACATTAGCTATCGTAAGACCTTGAATTTTCTGTAGAACGCTTTGTGATAAATTATGTTGATTTCCAACACTTTGAACTAGTTTAACCAGATAATCTACCTCTTGATCTGAAAGATTCAAAGACTTTTTATCCACATCAGCAGGTAAAAAGTATCTGTTTTCCTCGTCTTTTAATACTTTGATACCTAGCTCTGCTAAAAGATCTAAGTACCTGTACACCGAGCGTTCTGAAATATCTAATAAACTCACCAAGGTTTTCATACCTTTCGATGGCCTCGCTTTTAAAAAGTTAATCAACTCAAAAACCCTGAAAATTCTATTTTGATTGAACATAAATGAATATTTTTTCAAATAAAGTCATTTTTTTTTGCTTTTGAAAACTTACTGACCTTAATTGGCAAAATAAAGTATTTATTTTGTAATAATTTTAGTTTTCAGCCAAGCCACCTTAGCTATTCAGCCAGTTAGGGTGGTTTTTTATTGAATAAATTCCTTCCTATACCATATAAGTGGAAAAAAGAAAAAATTCAAACCGATAATAGAAGGTAATATCCATTCCAGTTTATTTATAGCCAGTAGAAATGACATAATCAATAATTGAAATCCTAATCCATACATTGATAAAAAAGTCATAAACAAAGAAGGAAATGAAGTAGCTTTTGATGCAGTGGGGTCTAAAAAATAAATAATTTTATCAAAGATACCATAGCTTAGCTTATACCATTGGAATAAAAAATTAACCTTACGCTGACTTTCACCCGGATAAGCAGCAGGTGCATTTATTTCAAATATTTGGCTTGTCTTATCGCTACCGGCAGACTTATTTCGCAAGATAACGTAGTAATAATTGTATAGCGTACCTTGCGTCTGCAAACTAATGAAGGCAATGAGCAAGAAGAAAATGGAGACATCAGATTTCCAAAAGAAAACTAGTAAGAATAAAAAATTTAATATGATATCTAAGATACTGTCTAAATACCTTCCCACATAAGAGGGTTTATTTCTCATTCTTGCCAATTCTCCATCGGCAGCATCGATGACTGACTTAAGTAAAATAAATGAGGCAGCCAGATAAAAATGGTTTGTAAGGATAAAATAAATAGCCAACAATCCGCTCAGACCAAATAGAAAAGTAAGATGAACAGGCGTAATGCTTGTATTAAGAGAAGCTCTGGAAATAAATTTTGCAAAAAATCTGCCATAATCAGATAAATCCAAAAATTTATCTTTGTCAATTAGTTTGGGCATTATGATAGTTAAAAGATGATTTCAATTACTTTTTTTAAAAATATTCGGTACAAATCGAGATACTTTTTGCTGATATTCTTTGTAATTCGGGTATTTAGACGCGGAAATTTCCTCTGAAAAATTGGCACTTCCCCTGAATAATAGAATTAAAAGAATAGCGCCACCAATAGACCAATTAAACCATTGACCCGTAGCCAGGACGCTAAACAAGTACAAAATTACCCATATAGCTTGTTCCGCGGCATAATTAGGGTGCCTTATTAGTGCCCACAAACCGTTTGATACAAATCCGTCTTCATATATCCCCAGTTCCTTACCAGTATTTATTCTATTATATTTTTCCGTTTGAAAATCGTACTGTTGTTGATCGGCGATATATTCAACAAATAGAGCCAACATAAAAAGGAAGGCAAGCAGATAATCAATCATTCCCACGGGAGCCACATTTTCAGCATATACAGCAATTACGGGAAGGGTAATAAGAAAGATGAGGGTATTTTGGTAGTAACAAATGAATCCCAAATTAAAAAGAGTCCAAATGAAAGGATTTTTAAGCCCTGGTTTTTTCCGTAATATCTCCCAGCGATAATCCTCTTCACCTTGCCAGAATTTCCATGAATATGCTCCCCTTCTAGCAAAATTATAAGTAAGTCTAACCCCCCAAAGCGTAACTAAAATAGCCATAATTAACATCCTGTCATTCCATTGACCTAAATAGGCCATGTACCAAACATAGATGACAGGAACAATACTCCATAGTTTGTCAACTTGCGAATAATTTCCTGTTAACTGCCCTACTGTAAAAGTGAATAAAATAACAGCTACTGCGATATAATAGGAATTTTTAATCATATTCCATTGAATATCATTGGGTGGCGTACCAAAATAAAACGCGCAGACTGGTAATATAAAAAGGGTAATGAGTAGAAAAAATACCGTCTTTTTCATGATTATATCGAGTTTGTTACCTTCGTAAGGCAAAAAAAGTCGGTAAAACTAACTAAAATGCTCCTCATTATAAGTAGTTCTCTAAATAAAATTAAAATATACCTTAGCTTTGGTATTAATCAAAAGGCTCATTTACTTTTGAACAAATTAATTTTATTATCTTCCATAAATTAAATGGCAAAAAATGAAATATCTAATTATCTTATTTCTTTTTTTTTCTTTGGTTGTACAAAGTCAAACAACCGAGTTTTTTTCTCCCAATTCCTTTGTTGATAAGGACAGGGTAGAAAAAATAAAAAGCACCTTTTCCCTGGTCGAAAAAATGTACAGCGACCATGCAGTAAAAAATCATTTTCCAGGTTATTCCTTCGGCCTGGTAGTGGACGGACAACTCATTTTCAAGGGTAGTGGTGGGTTTTCCAACCTCGAAAATAAAACGCCTGCCTCTTCTTCCACATTATTCAGAATTGCCTCCATGTCCAAAAGTTTCACTACAGCGGCTATATTAAAACTGCGGGATGAAGGAAAATTAAGCTTAGATGATCCTATTGAAAAATACCTACCAGGTATTAAAAATCAAAAATTAACGATGGACGGACCTCCCATCAGCATAAGACATTGTATGAATCATCTGGCTGGTTTCCCAGAAGATAATCCTTGGGGAGACAGACAGTTAGCAGATTCTGAAGAAGACCTGGTACAACTCATCGGCAAAACCTTATCCTTTTCCAATACGCCCGGAGTTTCTTATGAATATAGTAATCTGGGATTCACCATACTCGGTTATATTATTCATAAAGTTTCTGGTTTACCCTACAATGAATACATCCAAAAAAATATGCTAAGGCCTATTGGCATGTCGAATACAACCTACGAGTATTCAGAAGTAAAACCAGAATTATTAGCGCAGGGCTACCGTTTCATAGATGGAGAATGGAAAATTGAACCCCTATTGGCCAATGGAATTTATGGTGCCATGGGAGGAATGATTACCTCCATAGATGAGTTTAGCCAATACGTTTCCCTTCATCAACAGGCCTGGCCAGAACGAAACGATGAGGACAAAATGCCCATTAAAAGGAGTACCCTTAGAGAAATGCATGTTCCCCAGGCCTTTATAGGCTTAAATCCAGGATATACTTTGCCAAATGGAAAAAAAATGGCCACCACGTCCAGTTATACTTTCGGCCTGAACTGGATGAAAGACCAGTATGGTAAGACGAGTTTGGGACATAGTGGAGGGTTACCAGGTTTTGGTAGTAATTGGCGTTTCATGCCAGAATATGGTATCGGTGTTATCTACTTTGCCAATGTCACCTACGCCCCTACCTCTGGACTTAATGTCGCAGTACTTGACACCATCATTCAATTAGCCCAATTAAAACCGAGGAGCGTTTCTATCTCACCAATATTGGCAAAAAGACAAAAAGAAATGATAGACCTTTTACCATCCTGGGAAAATTTGCCCGATATTTTTGCTGACAATTTCTTTGCTGATTATATTTTGAAGGATCTAAAGACAGAATCAAAATCTTTATTTTCAGCTGCAGGTAAAATCAATTCGGTTTCGCCCATTTTTCCTGAAAATCAACTAAGGGGTTATTGTATTTTGAACGGAGAGAAAAAATCATTGAAATTGAGCTTTACGTTAACTCCTGAAGTTCCAGCCCGCATTCAGGAATACCATTTGACAGAAATAAAATAAAAAAAAGACCGGAACTCCCCTTTGAGGAGATTCCGGTTACCAATTACTCTCGATTTAACTTTTATAATATGCTTAATTAAAGATTATATGGTTCTATTATGTGTCAAAGATAAAAATGAGTTTTTTCTAATCATATACTCATAAATGAGTATTTTTCATTCCCATCCATTCTTTATCGACCTATTTACCAGTTCCATGGTATTCTTTACTTCACATCAACCCGATACAAGATTGGACTTGAAGGCCTTTTTTTCTCATTTTTGTAATTTCTGAAAGAAAGAAAAAAATAGGATCTCCCTATCATGAAGAGGGCTAACCTATTTTCCTGAAGGATATCAATGAAAGCTAGATTTTGTTTAATTGAATCACCATAGCTTTGGTCATTCCAAATTTTATCTAATAATGTTTTAACTGGTTGATTTATGTTCATTCGGAGTAATAAGTTAACAAAACAAACATAAATACAATAGTAGAATTAAACTGATTATTGGCGTAAAAAGCACAATTTTGACGCAAAATGCAGGGATAAGGGATAAATAGCTATTAATTTTTCAAAGTTAACGCCAGTCATATTTTTGAGTAGATAAATTTTTTTCTACTTTTAATAAAATTTTACCAATTGTTTATTCATTATATCATCCTGGCTCATCATTTTCCAGCTCAATTAAAAAAATTAGTGGACAGGTTAAATGATGAAAACGTATATTTTTATATTCATATAGATTTAACCTCCGATATTCAGTCATTCAAAAAATTAATTTCCCATCCGAATGTAATATTTCTTGAAAAAAGAGAAAATGCAATGTGGGGTAATTTTACCATTGTTCAAGCAACTTTGAATGGTATGAATGAAGTGATTAAATATGGAAGAGGTGGCTTTACCATACTTCTCAGTGGGCAAGACTATCCATTAGTAAGTAATAAGTACATCGAACGATTTCTTTCAACACACCAAACTTATAATTTCATCGATATAAAGCCCATACAAGAAGCATGGCCAGGAGAATATACCTATAAGTTGCATAAATACTACCTAAACTTAACCCCCAAGAGAGCTAACGGCCTTTTTATTTCTTATTTCCTGGATATCCCCTTTATTTCTTTTTTAAAAACTTCTTTTCGATTAATGAAAAACGGAATAAAGCAAAGAGAGATGAGATTATTCTTATTAATTTTCAAGAGTTTCAAAAAAAGGAACTCCCCCACTCCCGATCATTATGGTGGCTCACAATGGTGGGCATTAAATAATGGAACTTTAAAAATGATATTGAAGTATGTGGAAGAAAATCCACTATTCCTAAACTTCCATAGATATACCTATATACCTGATGAAATATTTTTTCATACCATCATAAAAATTTTGGCGGATAAATATCCTGAAATAAAAATTCTTCCTTCATTAACTTATGTCAATTGGAAGAAACTGGATTATGACTTTCCGGCTGTTTTTGGGACAAACGATTTAGAAGAATTAACTAAAGCTAAAAAAAACGGTAAATTATTTGCCAGGAAATTTGAAGCTCATATAGATGCCGGAATATTAGATTTATTAGACGAAGCGGCTTACCTTTCGGATGAACAATAATGGGTAAAAATGGGACAAGTCAATTTGGCATTCATCACCACACTAGCATTTATCTTTACCGGCTTTTTATTAAAAACGGGAGGGATTATCAAAGAGCAGGAAGGAAAAATTTTATCCCGCCTGCTGATGCACACCACATTTCCATCTTTAATGATTGTCTCCACCATTCGCATTGACTTAAATTTTCAGTTATTTTTAATCCCCCTCTTTGCTATAGGTATTTCAGCGATCATGCTTACCATTGCTTTTTTTCTTTTTAAAAAGGAAAAAAATTCCATTCGGGGAGTTTTAACTATGGGCTCAGGAGGCTGGAATGTTGGCCTGTTTGGATTCCCCCTTATTGAATCTATATGGGGCGCTAAAGCCCTTTTGTTTGCCATTATGTATGACATTGGAAATACCTTTTTAGCTTTTGGTGTTTTATATCCCATTGGAAGTCATTTTTCCGAGGTTCCATCCAGGGGAAAATTAAATATGTTAAAAAAAGTCCTTCTTTTGCCTCCCGTGCTTGGAATGATAATGGGATTGACGCTAAATGCTACCAATATTCCTTTACCCAATATTTTAGAAGACTTATTAACAACGCTGGCTAAAGCAAATAAACCCTTAGTTTTACTTTTGCTGGGTATTTATTAAAGTTTTAACCTGGATAAAAAACAATTTAATGGTATTCTAAAGGTATTATTCATTCGATATGGGATAGGTCTTTTGACTATTTTAGCTATTTATTTTTTATTACCTAAGTCATTAATGAGCAGTGTATTGATAGCATTGGTGATTTTACCAGTAGGCATGAGCGTCTTATTGTTTTCAGACGAGCTTGGTTTCGATGCAAAAATAGCTGGAACAATGGCAAATCTATCTTTATTGTTAAGCTTTGGCTTACTTTGGCTCGTGATTACCTGGTTTCAACTTTACTAGATTTTAATAAAATTAATATCCAGGTAATGGCGTACCATTTTCATCCGTCGTCAAGATATCAGAAAAATAGTCGAAAAATGGTAACATTTGACTAAAAGTATAGACGGCTTCCTCCATAAATTGCTTAGACAAAACCTCCTCATCTGAAAATTTCCTGATTAAGAGATACTGTTTAAATTTTAACCATTCTATATTTTCGTGATCTTTTGAAAATGACTGAGGCGAAGTTTTCAGTTTCTCTCCCTGCAGTTCACCAAATAATTTCTTAAAATCAGGAGCTTGCGTTATTTTTTTTATGGTAGAAGTATCAACAGCTAACTCTTGTCTGATTCTTTTTAAATCAGCTGGTTCCGGATCCCAGAAACCACCTCCAATAAATGATTCACCCGGCTGGATATGCAAATAATAACCCCCTCTTTTCCATTTAGTAGCTCTGGTAATACCCACACTAAAATGTGTTTTATAGGGTAATTTATCTTTGGAGAAACGCACATCCCGATAAATTCTAAACACATTTTTTCCCTCCAATAGATCGAAGGACTCCATTTTCAAGTATAATTCATCAGAAAATAATTTAAAATGAGCAAGTTCCTTTTGGAAAACAGGCTTGTTCAAGGTAAACCATTCACGATGATTATTTTGAGCTAAGGTTGAAAGAAAATCCAGAAGAGATCGGGTAAGTTGCATCCTTTGTAATTTAAAATAATTTAACGGGCCAATAGCAATCAAAATTAATAGATTAAAACAAAAGATGTTAATAAAAAATGGGATGCGAAAAAATCGCATCCCATTAAAATAGGTGTAAATTTAAAAAGTGTCTGGAAGTAATTAATGAACAAATCTAATTTATTATCAAAGATATTAAAACTACATGATGATGTAATATGATAAAAGTCCTACATTTCATTAACATCATGAGAAAAAAAAGCCTTCACCTCAAAAGAAAGATGCAGTTTGCTATTACTCTCGATGTAAGAATGTTAATTTAGACAAAATTAAAAAGATAAAAGGTGCATTTACATGTAGTAAACATGTAAAATAGTTTACCGAAATATAATTTTTTATGCTTAAAATTAAAACACGCTGCTTGAAAGAATTTTTATCTAATAAAAAAAGGCTACAAAAAATTGCAGCCTTTCTAACTTGGAGTAATTATTCATCAATGAAGAAGTAATATTCATTAATAATTTGACGAATATAAACATAAATATCTGATAATTAACCTACATAAAAATGTAGGTGTCCTAAATACCTGGTAAATCCACTAGAAAACGCATAAAAACAGTATAAAAACCGTAGTAGAAATATAAAATACAGTACTAATTACAAGTAAAAAAATTCAAATCTCCCCAGTTTTTAGTCTTTAAAAGCATAATCAGCGGCTCTGCTTTCAAAGCCATTTAGGATTAGCAGGCATGTCCTAACCTAATATCTGTTTAAAATCAACTTTATCAAAGACTTCCATAGAATATCTATTTCCTTGTTTGGTTACTTTTGTCTAAATTTAAAACGAAGATTTGAATTTTAAAAATTGTATGACCCTAAAGGCAACCAATATTCCAACATTCCCGTTAGTGATTAAAAAATAAAGAGATGAAAAAATATTTAATCTATTTGGGAATAACCTGTAGCGTTTCGCTAAACGTGGGTGCTCAAACCGATTCCCTTGACTTATTACTTCAATTAGGAAGTGAGGAACCTGTTGAATTAATTCCAAAACGTATGATTTTCACCCAACGTATGTTGTGGGGAGAAAAAGGATTAATGCGAACGCTAAAGGTAGCTCCATTAACGGATCATGGACGTGAAACGGAGTTAAAAATACGACGTGGCATGTTAGTTACCCACCAGGTATTAGGTTTTGCTACCCTGGCTGGAATGGTTGCTCAAGGCATTGTAGGTGCCAAATTATATAGCGGCGATTATAAAATAAAAGACCTTCATGAAGGCTTGGGTACGGCTGTAAATATAACGTATTTCACGACAGCGGGTCTCAGTTTATTTACCCCTCCCCCACTAATTTCCAGACAAGTAAAAGGTTTAAATGGTATAAAAATGCATAAAACATTGGCTGTTGTTCATTTATCGGCTATGATTGCCACTAATTTACTGTCTGACAGAGCCGGAGACATAAAATTTAAACCTCTTCACCGCGCCGCAGCATTCACCGCTTTTGGTAGTTTTTTTGGTGCCATGTTAGTCATGAAATTTTAAAAATAAAACAATGAAAATATCTTCACTTTTAATCCTTGCCATAGGATTTATCATTAGTTCCTCATTTACCACCATCGCTGACCAGACTTTACGAGCTGATAAGACAAAATCGTTCCTTTCCTACAGCGCTAATCATACCCTTCATGCCTGGACGGGCACCAGCAAAAAGGTAGATTGTCTATTGATATACGATGATGAGACGAAAACTTTCAAAAAAGTAGCTGTAAGTACTAATGTGGCTGATTTTGACAGTAAAAATTCAAGTCGAGACGGTCACGCTTTGGAAGTGTTGGACGCCATTAAATATCCAAAAGTAACCTTTGGCAGTACCGCTATTGAACCGTTAAAAGACGGTAAGTTAAAAATAACTGGCAAACTAAATTTCCACGGCAAATCAAAAGATATTACTTTTGAAGCAGTGTATACATTGAAAGATAAAGAAATTAATGTGACTGGGGGGTTTCCTGTTTCTATGACCGAGTTTGAGGTAGAACGCCCTTCCTTTATGTTGATAAAAACAGATGATATTATGGAAATTAAGTTCAATGTCGTTTTTCTAAAAAACTAAGGTATGCGTTTAATTTCTTTTCTATTCGTTCTTTTCCTAACTGATCTGACGGCACAATCCATTGATAAGTCCTCCTTTGTTCGAACAGAACAAGGTAATTTCATTCTCGATGACAAGACTTATACCTACATAGGAGCCAATTACTGGTATGCTGCATTTGTCGCGATGGATGAAAAAGGAAAAGAACGAATAGTAAGAGAATTAGATTTTTTAAAAGAAGCGGGCGTAATGAATTTACGCCTTATGGCTTCCGGTGAAGGTCCAAAAACGGAGCCTTTTCGGATAACCCCTACCCTGCAGGAATCTGTCGGAGATTGGAACGAAAATGTTTTAGTGGGACTTGACTTTGTCCTGGCTGAAATGGGTAAAAGAAACATGAAAGGCGTTTTGTGCCTTAATAATTTCTTTTACTGGTCCGGCGGAATGGCTCAATATGTTTCCTGGTTTACCGGCGAAGACATTCCTTATCCGGAAGAGCACAGTTGGGACGCTTATATGCGGTTTTCAGCAAGATTTTATACCCTACCCAAAGCGACAAAATTATACTATGATCTGATTGAAAAATTAGTTTCCAGAAAAAATACCATCACATACGTATCGTATGTAAATGATCCAACCATCATGTCCTGGCAATTAGCCAATGAGCCACGAGAATTTGGTTACGATAAAAAGTATTTTAAATGGGTGAAAAAATCCAGTGATCTCATTCGACAGGTAGATGAAAATCATCTTATCTGTATAGGGAACGAAGGTATTTTAGATAATTTAGTTGGGTCAACCTACAAGAAAACAGCCGCTTTAAAAAATATAAATTACCTAACTGTGCATTTGTGGCCAGAAAACTGGGGTTGGTATGCGCCTAAAAATCCTGATGAATCTTTTGAGACTACCAAACGAAAATCAATAGCCTATTTGGAAAAAAATGCCGAGGTATCAAAAACGGTGCTTAAACCTATCGTACTTGAGGAATTTGGATTGGCACGAGATGGTGGAAGTTATGAGGCCAGCTCAGAGGTAAATATGAGAAATAAATTTTATCAATTCTTATATGAAACAACTTTAGGAAACCCAAATTCGCCCTATCGCGGAATGAATTTCTGGGCTATTGGAGGAGAAGGGAAACCTCGACAGCCAGAAACTTTTTGGCAAGCGGGAGATGATTACATTGGCGATCCGCCACACGAAAAACAAGGGTGGTATTCTGTTTATTTTACAGATTCATCGACGTTTGAATGGCTAAAAAAAGTTCGGAAATAAGCCCTTTCGCCCCTTAATTTTCTCGTTCTAATAACTGGAAGGCTACTTTTCTTAATAATTCCTTTTTTTCTGCCATAACCTGAACTTCCTCTAAAGATTTCATTCCTTTTTCAAAGTAATATTGTTTTCTTCGTTTAGCTTCGTCGGGAATATTCAATTCCGTTAATATAGAAGTGACCTTTTTTACTTTTTCCTGAGGTAAGAGGTCATTTTCCGTATTAAACAGATTCAATAAATCTTGTTTCTGAATCGAGTTTCCTAATTCTAAAGCTTTCAGAATAAGGAAGGTTTTTTTATTCTGAATAATATCTCCACCTATTTGCTTACCAACTTGAGCTTGTGAACCAAAAGTATCTAAATAATCATCCTGAATTTGGAATGCTACGCCAATATTAAGACCAAAGTTGTATAATTTTAAGGCATCACTTTCCGTGGCACCTGCGGCAATGGCCCCCATTTTCAGGGCGCCGGCAATTAGAACAGCCGTTTTCAGAGAAATCATTTTTTCATACGCTGCAAGCGTTACTTCCGACGATGATTCAAATAACATATCCATTTCCTGACCTTCACAAACCTCCCTGGCAAATTGGTTGAAAATGTGAACCAGACTGGGAATACTGCCGGGAACTTTAAAACGGAGCAATGATTCGTAAGCCAGAATCAACATTACATCTCCAGAAAGAATACCAGTATTCACTCCATATTTGGAATGAACCGTTAGTTTCCCCCTTCTCATTTCAGCTTGATCCATAATATCATCATGAACCAAAGTAAAATTATGAAAAACCTCAACCGCATGAGCGATACAAAGAGCTTTATCTATTTTATGGTCATATAACTCAAAAGCCATAAGTGAAAATAAAGGTCGTAGCCGTTTACCACCGAGGCTTAAAATATAATTTACAGGTTCATACAGCGAAATTGGTTCTTGTTTGTAGCTGTTTTCATTCAAATAGGTCGCGTAAAGTGACTGAAGTTCATCGAGGGTGTGCATTAGAAAACTATTTGGGTGTAAAGATATTTAAATTGCTGCTTTCTCTTTTCTAAATCTTTATATTTGACAAAAATTAATAGCTTTGAAAAAGATTTGGGATATAATAATTATAGGGGGAGGCCCCACTGGAATTAACTGCGCGATAGAAGCTGGGAAGGCAAATTTATCAGCCCTCATTTTAGAAAAAGGCGTCATTACCAATTCATTATTTCATTTTCCCGTTAACATGACTTTTTTCTCCACCTCCAGGTTATTGGAAATAGGTCAAATTCCCTTTGTTTCCCATAATGATAAACCGACAAGACAAGAAGCTTTAGAATATTACCGAAGGTTAATTCAACATTTTAAATTAAATTATCATACTTATGAAGCTGTACAGGATATTTTTCCAACTGATAATCCTGACCTTAACTATAGATATAAAGTCAAAACCAATAAAGACGAATATGATTGTAAAAACATAGTGATTGCCACTGGATTTTATGACAAACCTGTCCTTCTGAACATACCCGGAGAGGAGCTGCCTAAAGTAAGGCATTATTATGATGACCCCCATCGCTACATAAATCAAAAAGTCGTTATTATTGGTGCTGCAAATTCCGCCTGCGACGCCGCGTTGGAAATATGGCAAAAAGGAGGGGAAGTGACCATGATCATCAGAGGCCATGAAATAAGTCCAAGAGTTAAATACTGGATAAAACCCAATATAGAAAACAGGATAAAGGAAGGCAGCATTACCGCATATTTCAATAGTGAAGTCATTGAAATATTTCCAGGTAAGATGCTGATTAAAACCGACAAGGAAACCATTTCCCTCGACAATGATTGGGTGCTAGCATTAACTGGTTACCAACCAAACATTGATTTTCTGGTGCATCTGGGACTAACATTTGAAAACCAAATACACTGTAAGCCATCTTTTAACGAAACAACCTTAGAGACGAATTTGAAAGGAGTTTATATTGCAGGGGTAGTGTGCGGCGGTATGGAAACCAGCAAACTATTTATTGAAAATACCCGAGATCATGCGGATAAAATAATCGGGAATATCCGGTTGAAAAACCAGACGTCAGTTTTGGAGGATTAAATCATTTATCTTTTAGCAAAACAAACTTAAACGTATAACCTTGAATATCAGTTTGAAGAACAAGTTTTGTCTCTGATAATTCCATTATATTTAAAAATACGTTCTCCGTTCCAGCTAATTCTATAATATCTTCCCCGTTTAGTTTATAGGCTAGTCTTTCGTCCTGCCCATTCAAATTAGTTGTTACCTCTCCTGATTTATTAAAATCAAAGTATAACCCGGCAAGAGAATCAGTTTCTTTTTCATTTCTAAAACCTTTATCTAATAGCCATTTATGGGAGAGATTATTTAAGATAGCCTCCTTATTATGGCAACCTTGAATAAAAAACGATAATAAACAAATAATGGTAAAGAACCGAGGCGTAAAGTTTTTCATCACAAATAATAAGTAGTTTTAAATTTAATTTCAAATGTAAACATTAAAATTCAAAAAAAATAAGCGCAAAACAAGGAATGTCAAGCGCTTATTTTTCTTAAAACTGGTAAAAGCTAAATTATTTAGCAGAAGAAACGGTAAAATCAAAAGTTAATTTTTCCCATTGGAAAGACACTTTACCATTCTTATTTACAGTAAATGTTAACTGTTCAGTTACATCAGCAACCATTTTAGGAGTAACAGTAACCCTTAGGGCATCGTCAGAATCCTTATAATCATAAGCACCCCATTGCTCCGCTTTTTTATTGAAAATCAAGGTCCACTCTGTTTTACCAGGGATAGTAAATACTGAATAAGTACCTTTAGCTAATGCTTTACCATTAATTTTTACGTCTTTAGAAGCAGTAAAAGTAGTAGCATTATTTGCACCAGTACGCCAGATTTTGTCAAAAGGTACCAATTCACCCCAAATGGCTCTTCCTTTTACTGAAGGTGCTCCCCATTTCATAGAAACCTCTGTAGAACCCACTTTCGCAGAAGAAGATAATTCAGGGCTTGAAGGTTTAGCCTGTGCAGAAAGAAAAGAAGGCAGGCAAAAAATAGCAGCAGATAAGATTGCTGACAAAATGAAATTATTTTTACGCATTTTGTAAAATTTGAGTTTTTAAAAATTAATAATCTAAGAACGAAAAAAAAGCCATTCAGTTTTATAAAGTAGCATCTATTTTTGAGATGCTCTATATAATCTATCATTAATAGCAATCCCCAGACCTTCGTCAGGTAATTTTTCTGCTAAAATATGGGAGATATCCGCTTCGTCCATTTCCCTTAAAAAGGAGAATAATCTGTGTGCAGATTCTTCATAATCACCTGATTCTGAAAGAACCCATTGATTTTTAGTATCCATTTCTGACCACCTTTCTTTAAAACACAGCACGGCAGCCTTCTTATGCTGCCCCAAAGAAAGCAGGGTTTCTTTATCGCCTAAATACAGAGGTTTTTTAGGCGCATAATGGCTTAAAATCATACCAGGAGACTCAGGATGCGAAGATGATACATTCATTTTAATGTTTCCTTTATACACGGAACGAATATTTTCTAAACTCAGTCCTCCAAGACGGTAAATCACTAAATCGTCCAACTCCATGCCAACAATTGTACTTTCTATACCAATCTGACATCTTCCACCATCTAAAACAAAGGGTATTTTCACACCAAGCTGTTTGACTACGTGATCAGGCGTAGTTGGACTAATATACCCAAATGGATTCGCACTGGGTGCTGCCAATGGAAACGGAATAGAGGTAAGCAAAGCCAGGGTAAGCGGATGATCTGGCATTCTTACGGCAACTCTGGGTAACCCAGAGGTTACGATATCCGGAATAATATCCCTTTTGGGTATTAAAATGGTAAGAGGTCCCGGCCAAAAAGCTTTCACCAAATCATTTAGCGGCTTAGGTACTTCTGTTGCCAGGGAAGTCAACTGGGAATAATCACCTATATGTAATATGAGAGGATCAAAAAAAGGCCTGTTTTTAATGGCGAAAATTTTAGCCACCACTTCAGCCTTTAAGCCGTTTCCTGCTAAACCGTAAACCGTTTCTGTAGGTAAACCAATAATTTCGTTGGCAATCAAGTGGTTTTTTGCCCTCTCTATATCACTTCCAATGTCGGCAAGCATATCAAATGTATTTCAAACGTGGATGTCTCTGCATAAAATAAAATCCTACCATAGAACCAAGGCATAAAAAGCCATTTAAGGCCCATAGACTTGAATAGCCATAGTTTTCAATAAAGAAGGAACCTAAACCCGGCGCAATGATATGAGCCACTGAATAGGCCATAGCATATAACGCCATATATTGCCCTCTTCGACCTTCCGATGCCTGATTCATAGCGAAGGAATTTGCAAAAGGCATATTAAAAATTTCACCTAAAGTGAGGATAACCAGGGAAATAACGGCAACCCACCAACCTGTAAAGCCGGGAATCAATAAGAGAAAAGATAAACCAAGGAAGCCAGACCCTAGGGCGATAAGTAATAATTTGGGTATTTTATTTTCCAGTTTATGTACCAGTGGCATTTCAAAAAGTACAATCATCATTCCATTTAATGCTAAGAGAAGCCCTATTTGACTTTCATTAAGCATAAAATGCTCTTTATAATACATGGGGATTAGCAGAAAAAATTGCATGAATCCTAAGGATGAAAAAACAAGAAAACCAATAAAAATTAAAAAATTAACATCTTTGTAAGCGGATAATCCTAGTACTGGTAAATTTTCCACAGGATTCGATGTTTTATTCGTTTTATAGGGGATAAAAATGCGCATAAAAATGGCTGCGGCAATACAAGTAAGGCCATCCGCCCAAAACAAGCCTGCAAAACCTATGTTGTAGGCAATAAATCCACCAATCGCAGGACCTACTGAAATACCCAGATTTACAGCTAATCGAATGAGAGAAGTTCCTCTTGTTTGATACGTTCCCTCTGAGTAAGAAGCTAATCCGGTGTAAATGGCGGGTCTGAAAGCCTCTCCTACCATGCCTAAAATGGTGATTGAAATACACCAAGCCAGAAAAGAGCTTATGAATCCAAGAAGTATAAACGACAGACCGCCCAGGAAAAGCGACCAAAAAAGTACGGGATAAAACCCGATTTTATCGGTTAATTTTCCACCCGAATAAGTCCCTATCAAGGAACCTACGCCGAATACACTCATTATAATGCCTATTTCCAGATAGGAAAATCCCATTTTACTTTTCAGATAAATGGTTAGGAAGGGAACAACCATGGTTCCACTTCTATTTATAAGTGAAACCAACGCCAGCAGCCAAACTTCTTTATTTATACCTGAAAAGGCATCTTTATATAAATGCCAGGTTTTTGTGAACATTTTAATTTATTTCCAGGTATTTTTTGGCCTTGGAATAAGAAAATAATTTACCTGCCGACCATCTATGTAAGAAACTTTTTTCCCATCAAAATAAGCATCTTCCTCCATCATCATTCTTATTTCCTTATTCCACTCAGGTATAAAAACACGGGTGTTTAATTCAATGGAATAGGCAGTTCCTGGTGTAATCTGATAATCTCCAGTTATAGGTACCCCACCTTGCTGATCCCAAAGCCCTATGGTTGGGCCTGCGCCATGTCCGTGAAAACCGATGGGATGACTATAAATAGAAGGCTTCAACCCAGCGGCAACGGCTTTTGTTAAAGCTTCTCTCAGCACTTCATTCCCCGTTTTACCATCCTGAAAGGCATCGGTCAAAAAATCCATTAATTTTAGTCCCTGATTGAAAGCTTCTTTTAAATAAGGCGGCGCATCGTGCTCTCCAATACGACAGATGTAAGCATTCTCTTGTGTATCCGTATGTAATCCCAAATAGGAAATACCAAAATCAACATGTACTAAATCGCCCGGTTGAATGATAGAGTTATCTGGCCTTCTTGAAAATTCTCTTTGTGCCTCATTTGATTCAACTTCTCCTCGTTGAACATCTACCGTTGGGTGAAACCAGGCGGTGAGACCAAGGGAAGAAATTTTCTCACGATACCACCAAACGACGTCTTCTGTTTTAGTAACACCAGGTGTTATTACCTCCTCTGAAAAACCTTGCGCGATAATTTCATGGGCAATACGCATGATATGGCGATAAGCAGCCATTTCCTCCGGAATTCGTTTTTCCAGCCAGCCAACAGATAATTTTTCTGCCGACACTACCCTACTTTTAAAATTCGCAGGAATAGATTCCATCAATTTATCATGATGAAAAGAAGAGATTCCATCTGCATGACCAAAGTTAGCTGACTTATTGATACCTATTTTCCTGGGATTTTTTTCTATTAT
>CAMDWC010000033.1 GCA_945878825.1 Haliscomenobacter hydrossis DSM 1100 | reverse complement strand
CTTCTTTTAATCATTTTATCTTTTTATCCTTACGCAGATGGATTAACGAGGGGAGGCTTTTTAAAAAGTCTTACTTTGTATTTTAATGCATTAGAATTTAATGCATTTGGATATAACCTATTTAAATATTGGGGATACTCGATTTACGGCTACAACAAGATCAAATTATTAGGGCCACTGACTGCTTGTATATCTTCTATACTAATTCTTTATTTTTCAACTAAAAAGGGAAAAGGGGTATGGGAATCTTTCCCTTTTCAATGTTTAATTTTATATTTTATACATCTATTTTTTAGTCCTGTTGTTCATCCATGGTATTTAATTCCTTTGGTTTTCTTTTCTGTATTTACCAGAATATATTTTGTCATCGTATGGACAACATTTGCAATGCTCAGTTACAGTCATTACCATGGGGGAATGAATAAAGAACAATATTACCTTGTTTTTATTGAATATGCTGTTGTTCTGATAGTCCTATGGACGGACTTTTCTCAAAAGCGTTTTGACACGGTGGATTGAGCGTATTTAACCATCTAAAGATTTAATATTCTTTAGATAGTTAAATTAAAAATTCAAGAAAAAAGACTGGAAATTTGCCTCCAGGATCCCGCATTATAGGCATCGAGGCCATTTTTGCGCATAAAGGAAACGGCCATACTACTCCTGCTTCCAGATTGGCAGCAGGCAATAATTGTTTTTTGTTTAGCTTTGAGTGCAGAAATTTTACCTGACAAATCACTTAAAGGAATATTTACTGATTTTGGATGATGACCATTTTTAAACTCGTCCTTTGTGCGAACGTCAATAATGAGGGCACCATTTGCGGCAAATCCTTTTAAATCGGGGCCGGTGAATAGATTTTTTAACCAGTTTAACATTGTTTATTTTTTTTTCAAAATTAGCTGTTGTTCATCATAAACATTGTGACTACCATCACACTAAAAGGTAAGAAGGGAAAATGGAAGGAATAGAGGAAAAAATCAGAGAACTTGAGAAATGGCTTACCTTGGAAAAGCAAGAAGATTTAAGACAGTTTCAGTCTTACCTTCTTCCTTTGTCATTAGCTGAAAAAAGAGAAAGGGGCTATTTATGGTATCCTTTAACCATTTTACATCAGGGCTTTTCCATTGGAGAAAATATAAAAGTATCAGTAGAACGAACTAAAAATAAAGGAAAGGCGCATGTTTTTAGAGCAGGGAATCCTATTCGATTATGTGAAATTACGGATCAAAAGGAGGGGACTTATCTGGTAGGTGTGGTCCATTTTGTAAGAGAGGATACGATGCAGATTATTTTTGGACAGTCTTTCCTTCCCGACTGGGTATTTAAATCGTCTATTGCTATTCTTCCTGAATTTGATGAAAAGTCGTACAGGGAAATGGAGGCGGTATTAAAAACATTGAAGAATACCCATAAAGGAAGAGTTCAGCATTTGAAAGAAATCTTATTTGGAGATAAATTACCCGTTTTTACTCTATTGAAAGATGAAGCATTAAATCCTTTGCTAAATAACTCGCAGAATGACGCAATAAACCATATTATTTCAGCAAAAGATATCTCAATTATTCATGGTCCTCCTGGTACTGGTAAGACCACTACGCTGGTGTCGGCTATTTCACGTTTATGTGAAATAGAGTATCAAGTGTTAGTTTGCGCTCCAAGTAATACTGCGGTTGATTTACTAACAGAAAGAATAAGCAAGAAGGGGATTAACGTAGTGCGATTAGGAAATATTTCCAGGGTCGATGAAGATATTTTGAATCATACGCTCGATTACCAAATATCAGCACACGAGGAGTCTAAAGCTATCAAACGAATGCGCATTGAGGCTGATGCCTTAAGAAAAAAGGCTAATTCTTTTCGCACGCCTTTAGATTATGGCCAGAAAAGGCAGAAAAGGGAATTATTGAGCGAAGCAGGTGATCTTTCTACCTGGGTAAATCAATTGGAAAAAAGACTCATAGAACAGATTTTAGACCGTGCACAAGTAATTACCTGTACTTTGGTTGGTGCTGCTCACTCTTTATTAGCTGGAAGAAAGTTTAATACAGTACTTATTGATGAAGCGGCACAAGCACTTGAACCAGCTACCTGGATACCCATTTTGAAGGCTGAAAGGGTGGTCCTCTGCGGTGATCCTTTTCAACTTCCTCCCACTGTAAAATCAAGAGATGCCAATAAATCTGGCCTGGCATTAACTTTAATGGAAAAAGTCATAAAAAAAGGATTTATTCATCAAATGCTGGAAGTACAGTATCGTGGTAATGAACTAATAATGGGCTACTCAAATCAATATTTTTATAATAATAAACTGTTAGCTTCTCCTACAGTAAAAGATAAGAAATTACCTTTTCAGGATAATAGCCCCTTGATTTTTATAGATACCGCAGGAACTGGATTCGAAGAAAAGCCAGAACCTGGTTCTGGAAGCCTCTTTAATGCTGATGAGTTTAGTCTCTTAAGGGAGCATATTTATCGAATTATTAACGAAACACAAGCCTTGGTTAATTTTGATTTTCCCTCTATCGTGATACTTTCCCCTTATAAAGGTCAAATCAATTATATGGAAAGAGAAATTCGAGCTGACGATAAATTAGTGAATTTAGCGATAAAAGTGAAAACCATCGATGGTTTTCAGGGCCAGGAGAGTGACATTGTAATTGTTAGTTTAGTTAGGTCAAATGGAAAAAATGAAATAGGGTTTTTAAAAGATTATCGTCGGTTTAATGTGGCCATAACCAGAGCTAAATGTCAGGTCGTGGTGGTGGGAGATAGTTCAACTATTGGCAAAGACTTATTTTTTGCTGGTTTTCTCGATTACTGCGAGGCAAACGCCTCCTACAGAACAGCTTGGGAGTACATGGCATAAAAAAAGGGGAAAAATTTAATCTTCCCCCTTTTTTTACCTTCATTTAGTGAACCCAAAGATCATTTTCATAATTGAAAATGGATTGTTTTAGTTTTTCAGATTCCAAAAGCATATCTCTTCCCGACCCAAATTGATTTTGTAAACGTTGGTCATTTACGTTGGATACTTTTATAATGTAAGAAGAAAAATATCTCATTTCCATTAAATCTTCCCAGGAAATTTGAGAAGCATCATTAGCTGGGTTGAACACCATTTCATTTACAAGATATTCTCTTGCTTCTGGGTAATAAACCCAAAACAGGGGGGTTTCACCTATCGTTGAACCTTGATCAGCTTTTACCTGGATGAGCGGTGCGATACCTAGGATTCTTACTTTTTGGGTAGAAGATTGTTTATCGAAATACCATATTTCTTTTACCCTGTAGCGCTTAATATCTTCGAAATTAAGATCATTTTTTACTTCTTTGACGCTAATCTCATAGGTGACAGGATCTTGGATGGGAACGGAATCAATTTTAAATAATTGCTTATCGATTTGTTCTTGAAGCATTTCTTGTTTGAAATCCTCATCGGCGAAAACACGCATTGGTCTTTCCTCGTTTTTAATGGCATCCAGGAAGATCTGGAATAGTGGCCTTACAGGATAAGCAAAATTCCGATTCATTTTTTCACGAACATCTATGACTCTCCAAACTCTCTTTTTCCAAAAAACATCAGATTCTCTGAGTGGTTCATAAGGAAGCAACTTTCGGGTTTGCCTTATGCTCGAACCAGTAATGTCATCGAGAGGAGCTTCCCTAAGTATAGTTCCTGATTCAGTCATAATATTGTCCGGCACCTGAGAAAAACCATTTACACCTATAAAAGCGAGTAGGGACAGGATTAGGAAAGGACTTAAATTTTTCTTGAACATGGATAAACTTTATTTAATTTGAAATACCAAAGAGTTTATTTTTCTTCCCGCAACATCGCCGGGACAACGCGCTCTCACATTGTTGAAATAATAAGCATCACCAGGTTTTGCTAAGTTCAACAATCTTTTTGAATCTGCAGTAAAGGTTCCACTTCCGTTAATAACTACGATAGGATCTTCTCTTTTTGGTGCATAAACCAATTCAAATCCGGCAATTTCACAGCGCGCGTCAAAATCAAAACCCGATAATTCTGCGATGACACCCAGTTGTGCTTTCATTACGCCGTTACCAAAGTCCCCACCCGTTGAACCTCCTAATTTGGCTACAGGATCGGGAATAGGTTTTATTCTGAAGTCAAAATTGGTAGGATTTAACCCGCCTCCAGAAATAGTCAGTTTTGCCACACCACCTCCTCCTGTGACTTTTGCGATATATTTACCTGCACCATTGGGCGTTAAGGTAGCATTGGAGGCAGAAACACGTAAATCGTTACTTGACACACCAGCAGCAACAACAGAAAGAGGATTTTCAACACCTGTATAAAAGACATTCATTTTATCAGCAGTAACAGTTACAGATCGACGACCCACTTCATACTCGAATTCTTTTACATAGCTCTCTTGTTGTCCTGTGGTTGGATTTTTTAGACTTACATCTACTTTATACCTTTTTAGACCTGTTCCTGAAGTGGTAGAAGTGAATTTACCGATACCGTCAGTAACACTTAGCGGGGAACCATTTACCCTGATAGACATATTTTCGGTAATAGATTTTGAGGTTGCACCGACAGATATCTCCGCATTATATGTTTCACCTTCAATAATATAGCTTTTTACTGCTGAGGAAATTGGGATAAAATTATCTACTTTAAAAGAAGTTAAACCCACCTGGTTAACCAGGAAATTGATCACAGCACTTTCAGAACTCTTCATATCATTTTGCATCTGAGTTAGAAGAGGAAATACAGCGGCCAGAGGCATTTGTTTGAAGGTAAATTCGGACCAGGATTTAGCAACTCTATCTTTTTTCCAATTATCAGAAATATTTAGCGAAATAGATTTTGACAATTCCTCAATACTAGTTTCGTTAATTTGAGTACCTTTTAGACCAGAAAGCGTTTTAATTCTGGCTAAAATTTTATCACGATCTGCCAGAATTCTTTTTTCTAATTCATTACCTCTTTTTTGATCAACTAAAATACGGGTGGTTATATCCTTACTTTTGTAACCTACAGGATAATTTGGATGTTCGCGATGATCAGCAGGGTAATACCCATCTGTAGCGTCAACCATTTCTGTTCTAACTGACTCAACGTAAGCATTAAACTCCACAGAAATTTTAGCAACATCCTTAGCTACATCTAATAGAGGTTGGTATCTGCTTTTGTCTTGTTCTACATTTTTCTCCAGGGCGGTCATGGTAATAACATGTGAATCGTCGAAAATGCTATTACTATTCTTTATGCCATCATTTATGACAAAAAATGCATTGATAATCTTGGCGGAAACGTTTAATGCAAGCATAGCCGTGAGGACTAGGTACATTAAGTTTATCATTAACTGCCGCGGTTCCTTTGGAATGGACATACTATTCTATTTTCTAAATAAATAAAAAAATTCAGTTCTAATTTTAACCGTTCTGACGAACATTTGCCATTGCTGACAGCATATTGCCATACACTTGATTTAGAGAAGTGAAAGTGCGATTTAAATCGCCTAAATTTTTATTTAATTCAGCTAATTTAGTCTTATATGCTTTTGCTTCTTCCGTAGAATCTTGAAGATCCATCATAGCATCATTTATTTTTGAGTAGAAGTTAGTCATGGACCGAAGCTGTTCTTTCGTACCCGAAAAATCTATTTCTTGAAGAGCCTTCAGAGAAGACAGGCTACCTGAAATTACCTGTAATTCACCAATCATAGAACCCAGGTACTTTTCAACTATTTCCTTAGATACCGGATTTTGTTGCGCAACCTGAGCATTATAAGAAATGGGGTTTACTGCACCAGTATAATTATCTAATCCTGGATATAACTTTTCCCAGTAATAATCTTTATCTGGTCCTATTAAGCCCAGGAAGAGAAATAAAACAGCTTCTGTTCCCATGCCAATTATAAGGGCCTCGTCAGCAAATGGCCAGCTCATTATTTTGAACAAAGCACCAATTAAGACGACTGATGCACCCACACCGATGAGAAGGTTTTTAATATATTTAAAACCTTTACTTTTTAACATATTACTCATTTGAGAAAACTTTAACAGGTTATTGATATTTTTTTATACTAAATTATGACTAGAAGTCATTAATTGATCTTCCAAGGAAAGTTAGCACGTTTCTAAATCCAATATATGATTTAGTGGTGTCTTGAAATTCGTAGGTTCTGGAACTATTTTGTAAAAAGAAGTGAGAATCTTTCCATGACCCCCCTCTAATTACCTTCCTTTTGTTACTTGGATTTTCTTTATCGTCAGCATCGTAGCGATAATCTGGATTTAGATCGCTCACTCTGCTAAGAATATTCTCAGCGTAAGCTGTTAAGGTCCATTCTGCGACGTTACCCGCCATATTATATAAACCGTAATCATTTGGAAAATAAGCATCTGCCTTTACGGTGTACATTCCACCATCTTCAGGATAATTACCACGACCGGGTTTGAAATTTGCTATTAAACAACCTTTAGCATTTCTAATGTACGGACCACCCCAAGGATACATTGACTGTTCATGACCGCCTCTGGCTGCATATTCCCATTCAAACTCAGAAGGTAAGCGAAAATCTTCTGTATTTATTTGATCCTCTCCAAGACTTTTATTGTACAACGCAGTCCGCCAATTAGAGAAGGCAGTAACCATGTTCCAATCTACACCCACTACAGGATAATCATCATAGTTTGTGTGATCAAAATAATTTCGTGTCATTGGTTCGTTATAAGAATAAGCAAAATCACGAACCCAGACAAACTTATCAGGGTGAACTTTAACTGTTTTCTTTTTAATAAATTTATTCCTGGCGCTTTGACCTTTGTCATGAGCAGCAGCTTGCCAATCGTACCATTCGTAAGAATATTTTAATAAATCTACATTAAGTTCTTTTTTTCCTGACAATTTGTTGTTGCCTTGATAATACATATCCTGGAGCTCTTCAGCTTCCCAATCAATTTCCATATCCCAATCAATTTCCGGATCTTGTTCTTCAACAGCATCAGGGTCTGCCTCTAGAAAATGTTCCAGTTTTTCATGGGCCATTTTATCTTTTACCCAATGAACAAATTGTCTGTATTCATTATTGGTAATCTCAGTGTCATCCATAAAAAAACCCTGAATTGAAATTTGTTTTGGGCGTTGAACAAAAGTCGCACTGATATCCTGGTCACTAGGACCGATTAAAAGTGTTCCAGACGGTACATATACCATTCCATAAGGTTGAATTCCTTTCCAAACGGGTCGGTCTTGAACACCTACTAATTCTCCTGTATCGCTTTTTCCGCAACCTACTACGGCGGCAAGCATCAAAAAGAAAATTCCTTTTTGCATTTGTTTCATTTTTATACTTCGGTTTTCCTACAAAATTTGCTTCTTAAAAAATAGAAGTGGGCACAAAGATAGATTGTTTCGTCGTACTACAAAAACAACTTATTTTTTTTAGCACAATTAATTAATTGCAACCCAAATTCTTTATACAAACGACGTCTTAACAATCTTATTATAATATATGGATGTAATTTATAAATTTCTCGGATTGTAAATAATTGGTGGCAGAATCCCCTTACCTAATTTTTGGTTTATAGTATATCTCACCATTACTTCATGGCTTCCCGTGGTTGCTGTTCTTAAGGTTGATAACGGAATGGTATAAGTATAATAAAATGAAATATTTTCAGCAATTTGAACACCAGCCATAGTCATGAGTCCATCTAGTGTGTTAGGGCTAAATCCTCTTAAGCCTGTGCCTAAGGTGAATTTTTCTCTGAAATTTCCCAATACATAGCTGTCCAGCTGTAAACTTCCCAATACATATCTCATAATAATGCCAGGCTGAATAATTAATTGCGTAGTTAAAGGTATAAAAGCTTTTGAGGAAAAGGTGTAATGTGGTTGTAGTGTTATGCCAAAATCACCTTGATTTAGTACAATAGGTAATACATTTGATCCGGAAAGTCCAGCCTCAAAAAAGTTTGTTTTTAAATATATACCTCCTTCGTAACTCATTCCACTTAAAGTAATATCTCCATTGGGTAAAAAATTGTCCCGATGATCAATGCTGGTTGAACTATACATTCCATCAGGCGTTCGCAAAATACCTCCATTTAAGCTATATCGTTGGTTGCCAATGCCAAGTCCTATAGATAGCGTGCTATTTTTACTCAAATTTCTTGAATAACTCCAGTTTAATCCAAAAGATACCTGGCGGCTTGCTCCAAATTGATCTTCCTGTATTTTTACACCTACACCGCTTCCCAACGCAGGGATGGGTGCGTCCACTAAAAAATATCGGGAGGAAGGATTTCCTGGTATTTTTATCCATTGATCTCTGAAGCTTCCTTGTATCGTAATTTTATCGTCTAAACCTGTGTAAGCCGGATTATATTGGAAAGGACTGAAAATAATTAAAGAATACGGTTCAGTTTGCTGACTTACACATTTGTAGTTCATCAAAATGCAGGTAATAAATAAAATATTCTTGAGGTTCATCCTTAAAATTTTCTTCAAAATACAAAAGTTTACTTCTTTATGTATGTTTAAATGATTTTTTACCTAAAATGGTTTTTGTTTTAAGCAGTTAATTAGATTTGAAACTTCAAGGTTTTCTTCTGTTGGACAGTTCTTGAAACTTTTTAAAATGTTATGTTTCGTTTGTATCATGGGATTCCAGCTTTAAATAAAATGGCCGTTTCCCCTCCTATCTGCTGCAATAGTACACGAGTATTGTGCGAAATGAATAAGGCTTCCCCTGGCTTTATTGGTAAGGAAGCATCTGCCTTGGGGCAGATGCTTCCCTGTAAACATAATATAATGGATGGACCGGGTGATGCAGGAATGCTTAAGTCCTCCCCTTGCTTCAAGGCATATTCCTTCAGTTCAAAATCGGTAGAGGGTATGATAAATCTTTTTTCTTTTTGATTAACAATTATGGGTTTTAAAATATTGGGTAAGGTAGGATGAAAGTCTAAATGTTTAAGAAGCAGTGGAATATCCATATACTTATCAGTAAGTCCTCCTCTAAATACATTATCAGAATTGACCATTAATTCGATATTAGAGCCTTCCAGATAGGCATGCAGAAGCCCGGAATCCTGAAAAATAGCCTCTCCAGGTTGAAGGTGAACAATATTCATCACATAAATCGAAAAAATGCCTCTATCCAAATGTTCATCCTGACCAGTGAAATCACGAAAGGCCTTTTTTGCCCAAAAATCAGGAGAAGTTTTCTGAAGTGATGCGTCAGGGGTATCAAGCAGCGATTTCCGCAATGGAGCAAGAATTTTATCTATCTCATTTTGGGGTAGTTCCATCCATTTTTGATATCCCTTCTTAATATCTTCTGTTTTAAAAGTGGATGAAAATTCTTTTAATGAGGGTAAATGGTCTAATTGTTCAGCTGCTTTTTCGGCTGGTAAAAATCCATGTAATAGCCAAAACGGTGACAGGGCGACCATCATTTCAGGTTTTGGATTCTGATCTTTGAAAACCCTATGTGGAGCATTTAATGGGATTTGTCTATTATTTTCATCGAGAAAACCCTTTATGGCGGCTTCTTTTGATGGATGGGCCTGAATAGACAACATTTTGTGAACATCTAAGATTTTAAGTAAAAAGGGAAGGCGCCCTCCATCTTTTATATAAATTTTTTCGCCTAAAAGAGAGGAGGGATTCAAGTCAATCAATTGCCGGAGATTCTCTGCTTTTTGATCGCTATGAATAAGAGGAGAGGTTCCACCAGAATGATCCCCAAACCAAAGTTCTGCAAAGGGCTTACCATCTAAATTATCTAATGACAATAATGTGGGAAGAAAATGGTACCCACCCCAGGCATAATGTTGCACAAAACCTTTTATCTGTTTTATCATGTGGATATTTTTTGCACTCAAATTTGCTATAAATTCGTTAAATTTGCGAAAATTATTTGAATTGGCTAGAATTATTGGCATTGATTATGGATCAAAAAGGGTTGGTATGGCAGTAACTGATCCATTACAGATAATTTCGTCGAGTCTGTGTACATTAACCAACGAGGGTTTCTTAGCCTTTTTGTCTAATTATATTTTATCGGAAGATGTAGAAGCCATTGTTATAGGAGAGCCATTTTACCCCGATGGTAATCCTGCACAAATGCATGGTGAAATTATGCAAGTAGGAAAAAAGATACAGCAGCTTTTTCCAGCTATACCCGTTTTTCTTCAAGATGAAAGATTCAGTTCCGTGGAAGCAAAAGATACCATTTTAGCCAGCGGTATTGGGAAAAAGAAAAGAAGGGAAAAAGGTATGGTTGACAGGGTAGCGGCAGCCATTATTTTAGACGCTTTCATGGATAGAAAAAGAAATGTTTTATCTATTAATAAACCCACTCCTGCCTTTTTATAAAAATAAATTTATTCGGAACGACTATGATTTTACCTGTATTTGCCTTTGGCCAACCAGTGCTAAACAAAAAAGCTGAAGCAATAACAAAGGATTATCCTGAACTCAAAGTAATTATCGAGAATATGTGGGAAACCATGTATGAAGCGTCGGGTATTGGATTGGCTGCGCCACAAATAGGTAAACCGATTAGATTATTTATTGTGGATACCAAACAGATGAAAGATAAAAAAAAGGAAGAAAGTCAGACGGGTATTAAAACTGTTTTTATAAATCCCGTGATCATCGAAGAGTTTGGAAATAGTTGGTCTTATGAGGAAGGTTGTTTAAGTATACCGGATGTAAGAGGCGAGGTAGAAAGAAAGTCAGGCGTAAAAATCAGTTATCTGGACGAAAATTTTGAACCTAAAGATGGCGTATTTGAGGGTATGGAAGCGCGCGTTATTCAGCATGAATACGACCATATTGAGGGTAAACTATTTGTGGATTACCTGTCGCCAGCCCGAAAAATAATTTTACGGGGAAAATTGGAAAATATTAGAAAGGGAAAAGTGAGTTGTGATTATAAAATGAGGTTTGTGGTTAAATAAACCTCTCATTTTCTTCCAAAATCAGCAGGAATTTCTCCCCAGTTTTCTGTTTCCCACTTTATTAGCTTGTTTTTCCAGGTGTTATTCTTTAGCCACTCTTCTGCTCTGCCAATGGTCTCAAATAACTCTGCAGTTTCCTTGTTTCTAACTAAGGTTGTTTTACATGTTTTATTTTTAATCCACTTCAGCGCATTTACTGAATCCGAATAAATGGGTAGGTCGCTATTATTTTTATTTAAGAAAGCCAATCCATGAACTAAAGCTAGAAATTCTCCTATATTATTTGTTCCGAGACTATATTTTTTGTGGAAAAGGACTTCTTTAGTATGCGTGTCAACGCCTTGATATTCCATAACGCCTGGATTTCCACTACAAGCGGCGTCAACAGATATACTTGGAGTAATGATGTTCGTTTTTTTCGATGGCTTATTTATTTTTGAGGCTGGTCCCGACGAGAAGGCTTTTTCAGCTTCCGACAGAGAGGGGAAGCTTTTAAATGCGGCGCCGTCGAAGCCATCGACCATCTTTTTACAAATGTTCCACTCTTTATATACACCAGGTTTTCTTCCTTTCCAGACAACATAAAATTTCCCCTTTGCCATGTATATTTTTTTTACAAAGGGACAAAATTTTCTGGGAAATAAGAAAGAGAGGACAATAAAATTAAAAGAATGATTTTTTTTGGTTGACTTCTGACTGTTTAAAAAATGAAATGTTTAATATTTGCAAAAAAAATAAAAATGGAATTAATTGACACCCACGCCCACCTCTATGATAAGACATACGATGCCGACAGGACTGAAATGTTAGACAGAGCGAAAGAAGCGGGCGTTACGCTCGTATTGATTCCCAATGTAGATATTGAGACTATTCCTCTCATGTTACAGCTCGAAAAAGAAAGCGAAGGGTACTGTAAACCGATGATGGGTATTCATCCCTGTACTATTGATGCAACTTATATTGACAAGTTGGATGTAGCGGGCAATTGGTTAGAAAAACATACCTTTTACGGAATAGGTGAAATAGGCTTAGATTTTTTTTGGGACAAAACCTTTAAGAAGGAGCAGGAAGAGGCCTTTCTTGAACAATGTAAATGGGCTAAAACGATGAATTTGCCGGTTAGTATCCATTCCAGAAATGCCACAGATGAGGCGATATATTTACTTGAGCGGGCAAATTTAGGTATTGATGGTGTTTTTCACTGTTTTTCAGGAAGTATAGAACAGGCTAAAAGAATTAGAGACATAGGATTAAGTATGGGCATTGGGGGTGTTTCAACTTATAAAAATGTAAAGATAAGGGAGGTGATTGAAGAAATAGGATTAGATCATTTTGTGTTTGAAACCGATGCTCCCTATTTATCGCCCGTTCCAAAGAGAGGAAAAAGAAATGAATCGGCTTATTTGACTTTTATTTTAGAAAAAATATCAGATGACCTAAAAGTGAACGCTGTAGCCATTAGTGAGGCATTTTCAAAAAATTCAAAACGCATTTTTAATAATTGTTTTTGAAAATCTGTTTTTTTTTTGCCTATTTACTTGTTTTCAATTCATGTTTGATTATTTTTGTCACACGCGGGGACATCTATTAGTATCTCGCTCTAGGGAGAGGTGCTCGAGTGGTTGAAGAGGCACGCCTGGAAAGCGTGTATACCTTTGCGGGTATCGAGGGTTCGAATCCCTCTCTCTCCGCTTTTTTATAAAATTTTATTTTGGAAAACAAACGTTAAAAACCTTATTGATTATGCGAAATTTGTTTGTTCTATTGCTTATTCTAGGATTGGCCTCATTCGCCACGAATAATGCAGTATTTGCGCAAGACGCTACCGCAACCGAAAGTACTGAACAAGCTGCACCTGCTGAAGAAGCTGCGCCTGCTGAAGAGGCTGCGCCTGCTGAAGAAGCTGCACCCGTAGTTGCAGAAGAAACTGTTGCTGAAATTGGTGGTTACCAATTGCTTAAGAAGTACTTTATCGATGGTGATTGGCGCTTTATGAGTATCATTTTATTCCCTTTAATTTTGGGTTTGGCATTTTGTATTGAGCGTGTAATCACGTTGAATATTGCATCTATCAATACCGACAAATTATTAGGTAGAATTAATGAGAAGTTAAAAGGAGGCGATGTTAATGGTGCTATGGATGTTTGTAAAGCAACGCCTGGACCTACAGCAAGTATCCTTTATGAGGGTCTTAAAAACAAGGATAATGGTCCTGAAGGCGTTGAGAAATCAATCGTTGCTTATGGAAGTGTTCAAATGGGACTTCTTGAAAATGGTCTTATCTGGATTTCTTTATTTATCGCTCTTGCACCTATGCTTGGGTTCTTAGGAACGGTTGTAGGTATGGTTCAGGCTTTTGACCGTATTGAGGAAGTAGGTGACTTATCTCCTTCAGTGGTTGCTGGGGGTATTAAAGTGGCCCTTTTAACAACAGTATTTGGTCTTGTTGTAGCTATCATCCTTCAAATTTTTTACAATTACATCGTAAGTAAAATTGATGGTATCGTTAATAAAATGGAAGACTCTTCTATTGGATTATTAGATATTATGACCGAAAACAATATTTTCAAAAAATAATTAATCCCCACCTTATGTATAAATTTCTAGCCAAAAACGGACAGGCTTTGGCCTTTGGTGTGGGAACTCTAATTACGGTGATTTTCTTTGCTATTGCAGCCGGAGGATTAGAAGAATTCTCAGCACAGTCTCTGGAAGAACAACGTAAGACTACAATTTTTGACTTTGGACTTATAGCGTCTTTGTTACTTACCGTGCTCTCTGTTGTCTTACTCTTTTTCTTTGGTGTTTATCAAGTAGCAATGAATTTCAAAGAATCATTTAAAGGTCTTATAGCCCTTTTAGTGCTTATTGGAGTTTATGTAGGAACGATAGTCGCGGCACCTAGTGAAGTAACAGGTATTATGGCAAATACTGTCGAAAAAGTTGGTGGTGTTTCACCTTTTGCCCTTCAATTTATTGGTGGATCTATCACTACCTCATTGATTATGTGTGCTCTCGCACTCGTAGTATTTGTGTTAAGTGAAATTCGTAACTTCTTCAAATAATCTAGTCCATGGCAAAAAAGAATTCCAGAGATAGAATGAGTAATGAAATTAATGCCGGCTCAATGGCCGATATCGCTTTCTTGCTTTTAATATTCTTTCTCGTCACTACAACCATTGCAGAGGACAAAGGTATTACTGTAAAATTGCCGCCCTGGTCTGAAGAAGATCCAGATATTACTAAGTTAAAATCAAGAAACGTTTTTGCTGTGCTTGTAAATGCCCAAAATGATTTGCTCGTAAGAGGAGAGGTTATGGACATAGAAATGCTTAGAGAAAAAACAAAAGAGTTTATCGTTAATCCTACTAAAAGGGAGGATCTTTCTGAAAGGCCTACAAAAGCCATTATTACGCTAAAAAATGACAGAGGTACCAATTATGAGACCTATGTTAGCGTTTATAATGAATTGAAGGCTGCCTATGATGAACTTTGGGACGAGATGTGTCTTAGAAAATACGGCGTTAAATACAGTGAAGATTTACCCCTTGCTTGGAGGAAATCCATAAAGGATGAAATCCCAATGGTTTTATCTGAAGCTGAACCTACTAATTTTGGAGAAGAAAAATAATTAGATCTGAACCTCATCCGTTCAATCTCATTTTCCCACTTTTTGTGGGAGCAAAATGATTAACTATGTCTAAGTTTTCAAAAGGAAAAAAGAAGCCTCAGCCGGCAATTAGCACGGCCTCGTTACCCGATATCGTTTTCATGTTGTTGTTCTTCTTCATGGTGGTTACTAAATTACGTGATTCAGAATTGATGGTGAAGGTGTCAACCCCTTTCGCTACACAACTTACCAAACTGGAGGACAAATCTTTAGTGAATTATTTGTATATTGGTAGACCCGTAGAAAAGTTTAGATCTACCTACGGCACAAAACCAAGATTACAATTAAGCGATAAATTCGCTAATATTAATGAAATTCCTATCTTTTTGGAGCGTTTTCGTGTGAAAATACCAGAAGGTCAAAGAACCAAAATCACTACCTCCTTAAGAGTAGATGGTCAGGTAACAATGGGTATCGTTCAGGATGTAAAAACTGAACTAAGAAAAGCTAATCAACTTAAAATAAATTACTCAGCTAAGAAAAGACCTGAATAATTTTTACGTTAAAAGTTTTTAAAGCCTTGCATTTTTAATGTAAGGCTTTTTTTATGCTATTTTATGAATTGGGCTAAAGGGTATATTGGGGAAATTTTGCCGCCAGGGGCATGATGGTACAATGTGGAAAATGGTGCCGCCAGGGGCATGGTAGCTAGATACATGTGACGCCACAGGGGTCAGGCATGAAAAGTGTAATTTTTATCTCCCAACTGTTTTAAGCAGCCTCTTTTTTTACCTTAATCTGTTTGATTCCTGCACGGTTCTTTCGTCTTTTCTTATACTGAAAATGGCTAGTATAGTCGCTACCAGACCAACAAAAAAACTGATAATCAGAGGCGTATTATCATTGTTTTCAGCGTATTGATCTTTATTTATAAATAGAATAATGATTATTCCTGTTATATATAATGGTATAACCAACCAGGTGGATAGACTTATTTGAAGTTTTCGTTTTTTGTATATGAAAATGATGATTAGACTGACCAAAGCTGCCAGGGCAAACGCAAAGTGTTCCCATAGTCCTAATAAATTCATGGACATAAAACCGGCGGATATTGCACCCAACAATAAAAAAAGCGTTTGAATTCTTTGTATCATTTTACAAATAATTTAAAGATTAATAAATGACTTTGTTTTGTGAACTCGTGGAAAGTCCTGGGATAAAGGTAATAGGTTTGTTTTATTCTCTTTGCCTATGTTTAGATTTAATTTGTTTCTTCCTTTGGTTTTTATTTGTAAATTGTTGCGTGGGGATTCCTCTAAAAGTATATTTGTTTCATATTTAAAATAAATGGTTTTTAATATAGCACTTTTTAATAATGGTGGAATGTATCAATGGATGCTCCTCGCATTTGTGGGGTTGACGTCCATTTTGTCTCCCCTTTATAGTCAAAATACGCCTACTTCTGCCGAGGATAAAAGAGTGAAAGTCCTTTTTGCAAAAGATTTTCTTATCTCTCAGGAAGGAGAAAATCGTATTCAAAAACTAGTAGGTGAGGTTGAGATGAAACAAAAAAATATTCGCATGTATTGCGATTCTGCCATTATACAAAATGAAACTTTCGTTTGGGCTTATGGCAATGTTGTTTTCTGGGAGGGGGACTCTATAAAAGTGTTTTCCAATGCCTTGGAATTTAATAGCGATTCGAGCATAGCTAAATTAATAGGTAATATTCAACTTAATAAAAATAAATCAAAGCTTTTTACAGATACCTTGCTCTATGATTTGAATAGAAAATTGGCTACCTATAAAGATGGGGGGATTTTCTATTCCGGCGATACTCAGCTGAGTAGTAAACAGGGTTCTTATAATACGGAAACTTATTTTGCCGCTTTTAAGGATAGTGTCGTTGTCATAGATTCTGATTTCGCTTTGCGTGCCGATACCCTAACTTTCGATACCGATAAGGAGATCATTTATTTTAATGCTCCCACCAGACTTAAAACAGATAGTGCAGAAATCTATACTGAAAGTGGTTTCTATGAGACCATTTCAGGAAAAGCAGATTTTATACAGAAGGCGCAATATAAAAAGGGGGGTGAAACTGCTACCGCAGATACCATTAGATTATTGGAAGACCAGAAAAAATATCTGCTCCTCGGCCAAGCTAATTTATCAGATTCCTTACACTCTGCAACAGGTGATATTATTATTTTTTCAGAAATTTCTGATCAATTAGATATTTATGGAACGGCTCATTATATTGATTATGAGAAAGACCAAAATATTAAGGCCGATTCCATTCGGTACAACAAAAAGGAAGGTACTTATACCACCCGGGGAAGATCCTTAATTATTGATCCTCCTCAATTTTTAGAAGCTGATCAAGTGGATTATCAGGAATCTACAGGTCTCGGTTTGGCCTTCGGAAATATTGTTTGGAGAGATACTTCAGAAAATATTACGCTCTATTGCGATTCTTTACTATATCAAAAAAGTAAAGAATACTTTAAGGCTTTTAATAAAATTAATGAAAGACCTCTGATGGTGGTTTTACTTGATAATGATTCTTTATTTCTTAGTGCTAAAACTCTTTCTTCTATCAGACCCGATACAACGGGAATGGATTCTACCCGCATCTTTGTAGCTGATCAAGAGGTTAGAGTGTTTAAATCCGATTTGCAGGCTGTCTGCGATTCCCTGTCCTATAATCCTACAGATAGCTTGATTTCCATGTTCAAAAACCCAGTAGCCTGGACGGATACCAGTCAATTTTCGGCAGATACGCTTATTTTAACTAACGGTAAACAAGGGATTAAAGAAATTAATCTTACGGGGAATAGTATTATTGTCAATGAGTTAGATAGTATTTTTTATAACCAGATTCAAGGTAGAACCATTGACGCATTTTTTGTCGATAAAAATCTTGATCTTATGTCAGCAAAGGGAAA
>CAMDWC010000032.1 GCA_945878825.1 Haliscomenobacter hydrossis DSM 1100 | reverse complement strand
CAAATAATCCTCGGGGGGAAATTTTATATCGTTCAGACGGTTCTTTCTGAAAATGTTTTTCTTAGATTAAGCATCACCAATGCCTTAACAACAGAAGCAGATTTGGATGCCTTGCTCGATGCCGCAATGGGTTATGCAAATAATTATATGTCAAATTAATTCTTTAAAATGAGGTATCGCTCTGTGTTCTTTTATATTTTTTTATTTCTTCTTTTTTCCACGCCAGGAAAAAGTCAGAAAAAGTGCGGGACAGAAGATAAACGATTTGAAGCCCTGGCCAGAAATCCTGGTCTGATAAAAGAAAGACAAATTATAGAGGCCTTTACAAAAAATTGGATCGACAGGGATGATGCGGCCAAATCAGGGCAAACAGTGGTTAAAATTCCCGTCGTCGTTCATGTGGTTTGGAGAACTGCAGCGCAAAATATTTCAGACGAACAGATTAAATCTCAAATTGATATCCTGAATAAAGATTTTAGAAAAATGAATAGCGATGTCAATAAAACACCTGCTTTTTTCAAGAATCTTATAGCTGACGTAGGTATTGAATTTTGTTTGGCCGCTCGTGATCCCGCAGGTATGGCTACCAATGGCATTACCAGAACAAAAACAACCGTTGTCGACATAGGAGATAAAGACAGATGGTTCACTACGCTGAGAGGAGGTAAAGATCCATGGAATACAAAAAAATATATTAACATCTGGGTTTGTGAAGCTGGGGAAGATTTATATGGTTTCGCCTTTTTACCTGGTACCGCAGATCCTCCCGAAGCTGACGGACTGGTTATTTCTTCTGAATATTTTGGTAGTACAGGAACGGCTATCGCCTCGTTTCCTAATCATAAGGGAAGAACTACAACCCACGAAATGGGGCATTATTTTAATCTTGAACATCTCTGGGGACCTGACGATAGTGAATGTGAAGAGGGGGATGGAGTGGCAGATACACCGGTGCAATTTGAAGCTACTTACGATTGTGCCAGCTATCCTTTAAAAGACGACTGTACGCCAACAGATAATGGCATTTTATTTTTTAATTATATGGATTACGTCGATGACGAATGTATGTACATGTTTACCGAAGGTCAAAAGAAACGTATGAATGCCTCATTGAACGGATTCAGATCCACTCTTTTAGGACAAACAAATTGCTCTTTATCAACTTCAACGGAAGATAATCTGCCTGAAAATCAAATCCAGATTTATCCTAATCCCGCCTCCGGTTACCTTCAGGTTGTATGTAAAAATACCTCATCAGAAAAGGCTTCTACCTTATATCTTTTTGATTTTATGGGAAGATTGCTTCAAAGCAAAACTTCCTTTGGTGCTTGTACCTTCGATATTGCCGGGTATTCTCCAGGTGTTTATTGGTTAAAGGTAGATGATTATCCCCATCCTCATAAAATAATTATATCTCCCTAATGTACCGCTAATTTTTAGGAATGAATCGTATTAAAAATTCATTTTCATTGTTTTTGCGTAAAGTCAGATTACTTTATGTAGCAGATTATCTAAGGTATTTTTTCGTTAAATACCAGAATAAAAAGGATAATGATGCATTTAAAGAGAAATTTCCTGACATCGTTTTACCTCCCGATTATTTAATGTATGAATCATTCAAATTAGATTATGCAAGTTATTATTTTGGTGGAAAAAAAACAGCTGAATGGGTTCAAAATATAACGAAAGAGTGGTTGCCAGAGGGAAATTGGGTGGTTTTAGATTGGGGATGCGGTCCCGGTAGGGTGATCAGACATTGGCCGAAAAATAATTTCACTTGTTTTGGTTCCGATGTAAATGATAAATCTTTAGATTGGTGTAAGCTTAATTTTCCTTCTATTCGATTTTTACGGCAACAGGTTCTCCCTCCTTTAGACATTGCAGAGGAAACATTTGATTTAATTTATGGCATTTCTATTTTGACACACCTGTCTTTATCGGCTCATTTTTTATGGATAGAAGAACTCAATAGAATTTTAAAACCCGGTGGATTATTGTTCCTTACCACACAGGGTAACGCTTTTAAGGATAAACTTACCCAAAGCGAAAAACTGGATTTTGACCAAGGGAATTTGATTGTCAGAGGAGCTGTTAAAGAGGGGCACAGAACGTTTTCCAGTTTTCACCCAGTTTTATTTATGGAAAAATTGTTCCATTCTTTTGTAATTTTGAAACATATATCCGTTGAAAATGAGGGCAATGTTCAAGATGTTTGGATTGTTAGGAAGTTTTCTCACTAAAAAATGATATTATGAAAATCTTAGTTTTTATGTTAAAAGGATTATTTATCCAAATGCTATTTTTATTGCCAATGACTTTGCCGGCGCAAACGCGCGGTATAGTTTGGGAATACCAGATTGTCACTGCAGTAGAAAGTGTTATTCCTGGTGGTCTTGGAAGATCAAGGCTTTTGTTAAGTGATGATGGTGGAGTGTTGGAAGAGTATAAAATGGAAAACTTTTTCAGCTTATTGGGCATCAATTTTAAAAATATTAAGGCAAATGACCTTCTTGTCGTTCAAAAATTTAATGAATTGGGTGAAGAAGGGTGGGAATTATCCAATACCGTTTCCGGGGTTTACAGTAAAAGTGATGTGAGTGTGACAGATTCAAAGACTGGCGTTGGAGCATCTTCCAGCGGTGAGGGTATTTTTATTACAAGGTATATTTTCAGGAGGCAAAAAAGTAGATAATCATACATCCAAAAATGTATTTTTGTGGTTTAATTTGATATAAAATAAATCGACAATGAGAAAATCAACTTTATTATTTTTCATGGCATTTGGATTAACAAGCACTTTGTTTGCCCAGTTTACCTTACCTCAGTTGCCTTATGCTTATAATGCACTAGAGCCGGCCATCGATGCTCAAACTATGGAAATTCATCATAGTAAGCACCACGCAGCCTATATTAATAATCTTAATAATGCTGTAAAAGGTACGCCGACGGCTGAAATGGCGATAGAGGACATCGTAAAAAATATTTCTAAGCATTCAATGGCCATTAGAAATAACGGTGGCGGGCACTTTAATCATTCTCTTTTTTGGAGTATCCTAACGAGTGAAAAAAACACAATGCCTAATGCTGGTCTTCAGAAAGCCATTGAAAAGCAATTTACCTCTGTAGATAGTCTCAAAAAATTGATGAATATGGCAGCATCCACCCGTTTTGGATCGGGTTGGGCCTGGCTTATTGTTACCCCTGACAATAAACTGGCTGTTTGTTCTACGCCAAACCAGGATAATCCTTTGATGGATATTGCTGAAGTAAAAGGTATCCCCATTATAGGTATCGATGTTTGGGAACACGCGTATTATCTGAAATATCAAAATAAACGCCCCGATTATTTGACGGCTATTTGGACGGTTATCAATTGGACCGAGGTGAGCAAAAGATACGATGCAGCTATGCCTCCTAAAAAAAGTATTTGGGAGCAATGGCCTGCGTTGAATACCTTCCATGGTGTGATGGCTAGTACTTTTCATCCAAGCGAAGAAGGTAATTTAAAGCCTATTAAAGCAAGAAGTACAGAAATGGTTACAAAAGCAGAAGCACTTAACGCGCAGGCTTTTCCTGATGATTATGCTACGCCAGCTATTAAAGATGCCGTAGCAAGACTCATTTCCGGGAGTAAAGAATTAGATGCCCTCATTAAGAAGAAGTCTAAAGATGCAGTTTTAACTCAAAAATTAGTGGCACTTCATGATGTTTTTCATGAAATTGTCGGTCTTTGTAAGGACAGCCACTAATGGTTAGATACATGTGACCCCAGAGGAGTCAGGCAAATACAAATGACCCCAGAGGGGTCACACGTTTATTGATTTATTGATTAATAAGTAATACCATTGGTATCAGAAAGTTGTATGAAAATATTTTCCTTATGTTTCAACCTGAAGGTATTTACCAGTTGTAAAATAAGATCGACATCCGCTTGTTGGTTTCTAATTATGGGTAATGTAGATAAATCACCCGGGGTATCTCTGAATTTTATTATCTCATTTTGAACGGTAAAATATCCGTACTCACCGTCGTCTAAAAGGTTGTTTTTTGTTAACTTTTTTATATCCTCAATAAATACTCTGGCGGTTGCCGCATATTCAGGTTTGTAGGAAATAAAGCCCCAAATGGTTCCAGTGGGTATTTGTTTTAATTCTTTTTGAATTAACGATATGCCGTGGGTACTTTCAAGAATCAATTGATAATTACCTTTTGAAATGAAAAGTTTTCCAGGATTACGGATAATATTCTGAATTTTTATGTCTATGGGCCAGGAACCTTCAGAAAGACTTTGCGCAGTCTCGGATCCTTTCGCTATGGCAGCATTACCAATACAAGCACTATTTTTTGTTATGCCATCTATATTGAGCGTAAGGAGAGAAGGACTTTGTTGCCAGGAAGTTTTTACCGTGTAATTTCCACAGGGTTGATTATTTATGGTGCTCACCTCAAATTGTAGGAGACGACCTGTTTTTGAAAATTTTTCCACATAACCTATTACAAATTCTCTTTCAATATTTGCAACAATGATGGTTGGTTCTAAAACTTCCTTTTTACAGGTCGTCAATCCTGACACGATAATAAATAAAAATATAATTCTATGGTGCATATTCATTTTTGTTTTATTTAAACGTCATGAATGTCAAAATGCTGCCCGAAAAAAATACATACTTATTAAAATTTATCTGTTGTTGACGAGAAGTCCTAAACCTTGCTTATTTTTGCATTAAATTTTAAATAGCTGAATTTATTTAAACAACAATATGAAATTTATTAGAAACTTTTGTGTCATTGCTCACATCGATCACGGAAAAAGTACTTTGTCTGACAGATTAATGGATTTTACGCATACCATTGATAAACGTCAGATGAAAGACCAGGCATTGGACAGTATGGATCTTGAGAGGGAGAGAGGCATTACCATTAAAAGTCATGCCGTTCAGATGTATTATCCTCATGACGATGGTAATAGATACACTTTTAATCTTATAGATACCCCGGGACACGTTGATTTTTCTTACGAGGTTTCCCGTTCTATTGCTGCTTGTGAAGGCGCTTTACTCCTTATTGACGCTACACAGGGTATTCAGGCTCAGACTATTTCAAATCTTTATTTAGCCATTGAGCACGATTTGGAAATTATTCCTATCCTCAACAAGGTGGATATGGAAAATGCCAACATTGAAGAAGTGTCTGACCAGATCATTGACCTGATTGGTTGCAAAAAAGAGGATATTATCCTGGCGAGCGGAAAAACGGGCATTGGTGTTCCTGACATTATGAAAGCGGTCGTGGATAGAATTCCCTGCCCTAAAGGTAATTCTGAAGAGCCGCTGCAAGCACTGATTTTCGATTCGGTGTTCAACTCATTTCGGGGGGTTATTGCCTACTTTAGAATTATGAACGGTACCTTAAAAAAGGGAGACAAAATCCGTTTTTTTTACGGTACAAGAGAGTATTTAGCTGACGAAATAGGCATCTTACAAATCAATCAGATGCCTAGAGATGTAATGAAAACAGGCGATGTAGGGTATGTAATTACAGGTATAAAAGAGTCTAAGGAAATTAAAGTGGGAGACACTATTACTCATGTTGACAGGCCGTGCAATGAGGCCATTCACGGATTTGAGGAGGTGAAACCAATGGTCTTCGCAGGTATTTTTCCTATCGATAATGATGATTTTGAAGACTTAAGAGATAGTCTCGAAAAACTACAGCTTAACGATGCTTCTCTGGTTTTTGAAGCCGAAACTTCCCAGGCACTTGGTTTTGGATTTCGCTGTGGGTTCCTCGGAATGCTTCACCTTGAAATTATCCAGGAACGTTTATCAAGAGAGTTCAATATGGAGGTGATAACAACCGTTCCTAACGTTTCTTATACGGTTACTACCACCAATAATGAAAAAGCGGTCGTTCGTACTCCTTCTGATTTGCCGGATCCCTCAAGGATAAGTAGTGTGGAAGAACCTTACATTAGAGCGCAGATTATTACTAAACCGGACTACATAGGCTCAATAATGAGCCTTTGTCTAGATAAAAGAGGCATTCTCTCCAGACAGGTTTATCTTACTCCCTATAGAGTTGAATTAAGCTTTGAACTTCCTTTAGCTGAGATCGTATTTGATTTTTATGACAGACTCAAATCTATATCAAGAGGTTACGCTTCTTTCGATTATGCCTTAATTGATTATAGGGCATCTGATCTGATTAAATTAGATATAAAATTAAATGGCGAAAATGTAGATGCACTAACTGCTTTGGTTCACAGGGACAAAGCAGATTACATAGGTAGAAAAATTTGTAAGCGCCTTAAGGATTTACTCCCAAAACAACAGTTTGTTATCGCTATTCAAGCGGCAATAGGCGCTAAAGTTATTGCGAGGGAAACTATTTCTGCCCTTCGAAAAGACGTTACTGCCAAATGTTATGGTGGAGATATTTCAAGAAAAAGAAAGCTCCTTGAGAAGCAGAAAGAGGGTAAAAAGAAAATGAGACAAATTGGTTCAGTAGATGTTCCTCAAAAGGCCTTTCTTGAAGTGTTGAAGTTAGGGAATGATTGATTTTTTATAAAAATCATGGGCATTATATTGAAGGTATGAAGCAAACAATAATGTAGGCTAGGTAAAATTAGGTGTTAGTTATTTTGTTCACATTGTTGTTTGTATTTGTCCTGTATTTCTCCATAAGCTAAGGTTCATTTTACTAAATACTAATGTATAAATATCTATTTTTACTCTTGTTAAGTTTATTTTATTCCTGTACACCTGATAATCCCAATGAAAAGGCTGTTTTATTTGAACGAATCTCATGGAAGAATCTCGATAGCTTGAAAATAGACTACTATTATGACGCAGACTATGGAGACTATTTGGGAAAACCTACCTTTTCTGACGAATCTATGGCGTGGAATGGTAAAAATGTTATTATTGAAGGGTACTGGATTCCTGTGTCCGAAATAGGCGATAGTACCGTTTCAGTCTTGTCAGCGCTACCTTATGCTCAATGCTTTTTTTGCAGTGGGGCGGGCATAGAAACCGTTATGCAAATAAAAGCGGAAGGAAGTATTAAAAGAATGGAAACCGATGAAAAGGTTTCGTTGAAAGGTAAGTTATTTCTTAATAGCGATAACCCAATGGAACTATATTATCAATTGGTGAACGCCTCTTTAAATTAAAAAACCGCCACTAAACTTAATTAATGACGGTTTTTTGTTTTTTCAAGCCGGAAGTAAATTAGAAACGACGTGATGAACGCTGAAAAGAGTTCATCGTCGCTATAATAGTACCTCCCAAAGCAAAAGAAGCAAAAACTGTGTAAATAATTAACATGACCTTTAGTTTTAATCGTTAATGATTGCGGATATCCGCGTTCTAAGGAGTCATGTTCATTGGGATCAAAAATAGCACCATAAAAGCGACTTTTCGCCTTCTTTAGTACTTTACTTCAACAATAATAACTAAAATATTTATAAACGAAAAACTTTTCACAAAAAAAATCGGCTAAAATGTATTTTTTTATCTAAAAGAAGATTTGAGAATTAGTTTAGTTGACTCTTTTTTGTAAAGGTGCAGTTTTGTGCTTTGACCCAATGCCTGAATTTATTTTCAAGCATATCTACCTGATTTTTCCAATCAGGATTTATTTCAAGCAAGGCAGCTATTTTTGCGCACTCGATAGGGGAGGCAATACCAAGGAGGTATTTCTTTAGTAAACCTGAATTTAAAAATTGATCCTTCTGCATTTCATTAAACTTTGAAAAATAATCAGACGATTTCTATTAAAGTTACCTCAGGCAATATACCGACACGCCCCGGGTAGCCCAAATGCCCTAAACCACGATTAACATAAAGCATTTGATTTCCCTTTTTGTATAGACCTGCCCATTGTTTGTAAACATATTGTATCGGGCTCCATTGAATAATGCCAGGTATGTCAACGCCAAACTGAAACCCGTGGGTATGACCTGAAAAAGTGATAGCAATTTCCTTGAACTCAGTAACCACCTCATGAGACCAATGGGAAGGGTCATGTGATAATAACAGCTTTAAGTCGGTGTTTTCAACCCCTGCGAACGACTCTTTTAATTTTCCATATTTAGGAAATCTCATGTGCGTTGAATAATTTTCAACACCAATAATGCCCACGCTTTTACCATTAATTTCAACAACACTATGCTCATTTGTTAACAGTGACCAACCCAACTCTTTATGGTACTGCTTTAACTGATTTAAATTATCTTGTTTCTTTTCTGAACTTTCCCACTGGACATAATCGCCGTAATCATGATTTCCCAGTATAGAAAATACGCCATGTTTTGCTTTTATATTCTTTAAAATAGGTAGGAGTGGGACGACTTCATCTGCTGTATTGTTTACTAAATCGCCTGTAAAAAACACCAGGTCTGCCTCTTGTGCATTGATGATATCAACAGCCTTATTCACTTCATCTGGGTATAAAAAGCTACCAGAATGAATATCAGATATTTGAATAATTTTTAAGCCCAGGAGTTGATCTGGAATACCGTGTATGTTAACTTGAGTCTTTCGAAGTTGGAAACGATAAGCATTTCTAAATATTCCGTAGGTTAAACTGATTAATGGTATGGCGCCTATGAATATACCAAATTGACTTAAAAATCTTGATCTCGACGGATTAAACAATGCACTGGGCCTGAAATAATCAACAACCCATTGAAAACCTCTGAAAATATCATCTATAAATAGAAAGGGCAAGACGAGGAATTTCGAGAAATAAGTTATGAAGATTAAAGACCTTAAAATCGTTAAAACTACTTTATCCCACTCTGACAGCAAGCCGGAAGTGTAGGCAATAGTAAAGGAAATCATTATAATATTCAAGCTAAAAAAAATAACCTTTGACCATGTCCTTGACGATGAGGAATAGTTGGCAAAAACTACTTTTAATGCCTGGTAAGCATATAAATCTATGGAAATTAATAAAAGGATGAGAAAAAGATAGCGCATTATTTAATTATTTACAAGCCAAATCATAACACAACAAGCGGGGTAATGGTTTATTTAAACTAAAATGAATTAACTTTGCCACTAATTACTCAATACACATGCATTGAAAATGTCTTTGAACGTATTATATGTTATTTTTTTATTTTTATCATTTATACCATTTCAGCTGAGAGCACAATGGTCTAAAACGATTCATCAGGCCATTGAATTTCCTGATACGATTTCTCGATTTTCTATTCAATCCAATACGTCTTTTGATACCATTTTTTGGATTGGATCAGATATCATTTTGGAGACCAACGTTTCAATGTCAGGTACAAAGGAATCGGTTTTCGAATACTTTATTGTTTCGGATCGTTACAAATGGAAATTTGTCAATGAAAGTATATGCTCGTTAAAACCTGTTTATCCAACATTGAATAAGCTTCAAGATATCACAGAAAAGGTAAAAATAAAGATGTATATTCCTGAATATTTCCAGCATTCACTGGATTCTATTTTTGTTAGAAACCCTTTAAAAGATTAATCAGCTAGTTTTTTTAGACGGACAATATGATTAAAGACATAGAAATTGGAATTTTGCCTGACTTTGCCTCTAATCAAGAAGCAATTAAAACAGCTATTTGCCAAACTTTAGGTTTAAATGAGCCAGATTTCACTTTCAAGATATTGAGACGCTCCGTTGACGCAAGAGGCAAAACACCGCTTATTCGGCTAAAGTGTCAGGTTTTTATTTCCGTTCCTACGCCAGAGGAATTGGTGTTTGACCCACATTGGCAATGGGTGGAAGGTAATAAAAAGGTAATCATTGTGGGGGCCGGTCCTGCTGGCTATTTCGCTGCTTTACAGTGTCTTACCTTAGGGTTGATGCCCATAGTTATTGATAGAGGCAAAGATGTAAGGGCGCGACGTCGCGATTTAAAAGCCATACAGCAAAATGGTCTGGTAGATCCTGATTCAAATTATTGTTTTGGTGAAGGGGGGGCAGGCACCTATTCCGACGGTAAGCTATATACCCGGTCTCATAAAAGGGGGTCCATTGAAAATGTTTTGCAAATATTGGTTAAACATGGAGCAAATCCTGATATTCTTGTTGATGCTCATCCGCATATTGGTTCCAATAAGTTACCACAGATTGTTACTAATCTTAGAAACACCATTCTTGCCTTTGGAGGAGAGGTGCATTTCGAGGAAAAAGTCATCGATTTCGTGAAAAAGGGAAATAAGTTAACGGGTGTAATCACGCAAAATGAAAAAAAGTGGGAAGGTGACGCTGTTATTTTAGCTACAGGGCACTCGGCCCGCGATATCTATTATTTGTTAGCTAAGCACGGTATTTTAATTGAACAAAAACCTTTTGCTTTGGGCGTAAGAATAGAACATCCACAGCCGTTAATTGATAAAATTCAATATGGGCAGGAAAATAGACCCGACGCTCTGCCCGCCTCTAGTTATAAACTGGTTACTCAAGTTGAAAATCGAGGTGTTTTTTCTTTCTGTATGTGTCCCGGAGGCCTGATTGTTCCTGCTTCAACTTCCCCTGGGGAAATAGTCGTCAACGGCATGTCTATGTCCAGGAGGGATTCACCTTTTGCCAACGCGGGAACCGTCGTTTCTATTGAAATGGAGGACTTAAAAGATTATCAGGATAAGGGCGTTTTTGCCGGGCTCGCTTTTCAACAAAAGGTGGAACAGAACATGTTTAGTGTAACAAATGGTACCCAAAAGGCACCTGCTCAGAGACTTACTGATTTTGTAAATGGTAAGTTGAGCCAGTCACTTCCTAAAAGTAGTTATATACCTGGTCTTACTCCTGCTTATTTGCACGCTTTACTACCCGATTTTGTTTACAAAAGGTTAAAAAAAGGGGTACATGATTTTGCTAAAAAAATGAACGGATATTATACATCGGAAGCTGTCGTTGTCGGTATTGAGAGTCGAACGAGTTCTCCGGTTAGGATTCCAAGGGATAATCAAACGCTTATGCATACTGAATGCATAGGTTTGTTCCCAGGTGGAGAAGGCGCAGGGTATGCAGGCGGAATTTTATCGGCAGCCATGGACGGGCAGAATGTTGCTCGTGCCGTCTTTAACTTTTTAAAAGAAAACCAAACCAAATGAAAGACATTTTTGATTTATTAGGACGAATTTTTATTTCCTTTATATTCTTTTTTGAGGCTTACGACGCTTTGTTTTTTTTCAAAGATACAAAAAAACAGATGGACCAATATGGCCTTTTGTGGCAACAGGACTTCTTGCTTTTTTTGTCTATTTTTGTTCTCGTTTTAGGCAGCATCTTAATCCTGATAGGTTATAGACCCTCTTTCGGAGCCATTCTTTTACTTTTGTATTGGTTGCCTATGACTTTTATTGTCTTTCCGTTTTGGGAAGCAGAACCTGAGGTAAGAAGAGAAGTATCGGTAAATTTTATGAAGAATATGGCCATTTCCGGAGGATTGTTCCTCGTTCTGGTAAATGGAGCAGGGCGTTGGAGCATGCGCAGACTCTTCGCAACAAGTTATGTTCGCTAAATTAAGTTGGCTATTTTTTAAAACTCAAAATATGAAAAAGTGATTCAGGCAGTTATTGTTGAAGATGAGCTGAGCAGTCGCAATAATCTAAAGAATTTATTGGCTCAGTACGCAAAAGATATTGAAATTATTGGTGAAGCTGAAAGTATTGACGACGCCGTAATTACTTTTAAAGGGCTTTCAAAACAACCCGATGTTGCTTTTTTAGATATTAATCTTTCCGATGGATTGGTTTTTAGTTTACTGAATAAACTCAGACCCTTTCAATTTGAAATTATTTTTGTCACCGCATTTGAAGAATATGCGGTGAAAGCTTGTGAATATAGCTCTATCGGTTATATATTGAAGCCAATAGATCCCGATGCGTTGAAAGAAGCAATAGATCGGATTCCTAAAAATGGAAAAAATCAGATGGAAAAAAGACTGGAGATTTTTAATAGCCATTATAATAATCCTAATGTTTTTTCGAAAATGAGTATCGCCGCCGTGGATGGTATTTATTTTGTCAATATCACAGATATTATCCGATTTGAAGCAGAGGATAACTATACCCATATTTTCTTGCAAACAGGGGAGAAAATAACTGCTTCAAAAACCATCAAAGCCTACGAAGAATTATTAGCCTCGTATAATTTTTATAGAGTGCATAAAAGACATGTCATAAACCTTAATTGCATGAAAAAATACCTGAAGGGCGATGGAAATATTGTTATTATGGAAGACGATACCCACATTGAGGTGTCAAGGAGAAGAAGGGCGTCATTTCTTGAAAAATTAAGAGACTTGCAAGAGGGAAATTAAAATGTATTTCATTTTTTTTTGAACAGTTGTTTTTTTTTATTAAATTTGTGTAACTACATTTTAATTTTTGTAAACTATGAGAAAAAAAGAACTAAAGTTAGAGGAGCTTCAAAAAAAATTAAAGGTCGTGAAAAATCAGGATCTTAAAAAAGTGACGGGTGGCAAACAAACTGGCGGCTCGTGGAATAACGGTTGTGGAGGTATCATTCCCCTATAATTTTATTCTTACTTTATTTAAAGGGCTGTAATTAAACTTAATTACAGCCCTTTTTATTTACTTTTTAATTGCAGAAAATGAATTATTCGCTCTTAAATCTGCCCTCAAGTGATAAAATTATTTACGCTATCACCCAATGCCGAAACCTGGAGGAAAAATACGGTTTGCTGGATAAACTTTTATCTCATTTGGTATATACTGATGTTAATCAGGCATTAAAATATGTTGAAAAATTAAGAAAAATTAATAGTTTTGAGCTAGAGTCAAAAGTAAGTCTTTCCTATTATTGGTATAAAGCATTGATAGATAATCAGAAATATCAATATAAAAAAGCTTACGGTAATTTTTTGAAGGCTGTTAAACTGTTAGAAGAAAGTACTAATCTACAGGTAAGAGCTGCGTTATTCATAGATCTTGCGGGTACTTCCATTAATTTACAAAAAATGGATGAGGCTGAACTGCTGATTGAAAAGGCAAAAAAATGTCTGAAGAAAAATCCCTCGCCCGTCTTGAATGCTAGAATAATTAGTAGAGAGGCATTTGTTCAATTGCACTATGCCAACTATCCGCGTGCCATTGAAGGCTTTTTAAAGGCCGAAAAAATCATCAGAAATCTTTCAAATAATGAAATAACCCATAAAGATTTATTCTTTCTGCAAATTATTCAGGCGGGTTTAGGCAATTTATATGAAATAATTGGAGAGGCTGATAAAAGTATTTCTGCCTATCAAAATGCCATTGAATTAGCAGAATTATCAGATATTAAAACACGGTTATCCTGGTTATGCCTGTTTGTAGGTAAAGGTTATCTGGTACTCTCAAACCTTGAAGGCGCTACCTTGTTTTTTCAAAAAGTACTACATATTGAAAACGACGATAACGCTTTTTCCCGGGCCAGCGCTTATGCTAATCTTGGCTACGTTCATCTTTTACAAGACGATTTTCATGAGGCTCAACTTTTTTTAAATAAAGCGGAGGAGCTATTTATTAATATCGGGGAGAGGGATTCTGAAAATTTGGTTTCCATTGAAATTTGGCGAGGGCAAATGTCAATGAAAAGTAATGATTTTAAAAAAGCAGAATTTTATTTGCTAAATGCTTATAAAATGGCTTCAAAATCGGCCAATATTAAAAGATTATCTTTCATTTGTAAAGAATTGGCCAATTATTATGCTGATAATGTGCAATTTAAATTAGCCTACACTTATGAGAAGCTCTATGCCGATTTATCTGCCAAATATGTGGAGGAATTGAATCAACACAAAATCTGGGAGTTAGAAGCTAAATATGATTTTGAACGAAGAAAGCAAGAAGCTGAATTACTTATTTTACAGGCTAATAGATTGCAGTTAAAAGCTTTACGTGCGCAGATGAACCCTCATTTTCTTTACAATGCCTTGAATAGCATACAAAATTATATTACCTCAAATGACATGGCTCATGCGGCAAAATATCTAGCCAAATTTGCAAAATTAATGAGGCAAAGTCTTGAATACTCAGATGTTGAGGTCATCAGCCTTGAAAAAGAAATTGCGTTTTTAGAGAATTATCTGTTTATTAATGAAAAATTGAGATTTGCAGATAGAATGTCTTACAGGATAAAGGTGGATGACGATATTGAAGAAGATTTGATAGGGGTTCCCGCCATGATTGTCCAGCCTTATCTTGAAAATGCTATTGAACACGGTCTAAGGTCTAAAAAAGATGGCATTTTAGCTGTTCAATTTCTATCTTTTAATGAACAATGTATTTTGTGTATTATTGAAGATAATGGGGTGGGAAGAGATAAGGCTATGGCGCTGCAAAGAGAAAATTTCAAATATCAACACCATAAGTCAAAGGGCACTTTAATAACAGAACAAAGACTTCGGCTACTCCATAAATCTTTGGGCGCTCAACCCGCAGTAAAAATAATTGATTTGAAAAACCCATTGACCGGTGAAGCCACTGGAACGCGGGTGGAGGTGCTTATTCCCATAATGGACCTGGATAGGTAACTTTTTTTCATACCTTTTCTTAAGGTCAATTAGATAAATGAATCATACCATTCCCCGTTCATTTGATACCGTTTAGTAATTAGATGTTGATAATTGAACTAACTAAAGAATTTTTGACATATAAAGAAATAAAGTATATATTAAAATGATTACATTTGAGATGTAGTTTTCTCATAGTATTTCATAGCTCCTGTGTGCATCGGTCTCCCCCGAACAGGAGCTATCTTTTTGTATGGCTAATAATTTCAAAAGTTGTTTCTATTCTCATACCGTCCTCATCCATAGCCATCATCTGGTGTCTTCCTATGCCTGGGTTCATTATCATTTGATGATAAATGCGCGTTTTCCCAACAAATTCTCCATCTAAATGCCAGTAAACTGTTTTTTCTGGACTTCGGTGTGCGAGTTGAAATACTGTTTTTGAAACAGAACCATCTAAATTTTTGGGTATTTTTATTTGTGTAAATTCCCTTGGGTAAATCCATTCCATGGTTTCATTATCATCAAAGGGGGCATTATTTTGAAGGCATAATGGATGCCAGTTTGGTAATGGATGATAATCAGGATTATTTTTTCGGAAATAGAAGGCCTCCAAAGGAGGTAAAACCAATCGATTTTCTGCTTTTCCCGCTTCATTTTCCAGGCAGTTAACATGAATGAGATATTGTTGATCGTTTGTTAGGTAAACCTTTTTATGAAAGGGACAAATTTCGCTTGTTTTAATCGTTTTAGGAGCAAGGATTCTTTCTTGAGGGCAAAAAGGGCCAGCCAGCCAACCGGAAGATTTACATATATCAACTGGATGTAAATGGGCTTTGGGAACGGGAAAAAGTTTACCCTTTTCTGGTAATTCGTTGAACAGCGAAAAAAGTAAAGGTGCCGCGACTTTTATTCCTGTAAGGCCTGGTTTTCCCTCTCCGCTCGCATTTCCAACCCAAACACCTACACAATAGGAGGTTGAAGTACCGATGGCCCATGCGTCGCGAAAACCAAAACTGGTTCCGGTTTTCCAGGCAATAGGCTGGTTACCAGAGAATTGCTGCCAATTTCCATCTTCATCTGGTCGCTTTAAGGCAATCATGGCCTGCCAGGTACTATATATGGCACCCGGTTGAATGGCAGGAACTTGTCGGGCAGTCAAAGACCTTGCTTTATCTTTTGTATTTACATACCAGGGGGAATGCCAATTATAGTATTTTTCCGTTTCATTTCCAGGCGTGTAAAATAGGAGTGATCGGGCCATAGAACTGTAAATGCCACATAGATCCCATAAATTAACTTCTGCCCCACCCAAAATCAAAGACAAGCCATAATGGTCGGCGGAATATGGTAAGGAATGAATCCCCATTTTTCTCAGTTGGTTATGGAATCGCCTGACATCGTATTTTTTAAGTAACTGAACAAAAGGAATATTTAAAGATCTTATCAGTGCCTGATCTGCAGCTACCATTCCACTATAAGATTGGTCAAAATTTGCTGGTCTATAGCCTCTATAACTCAAAGGGATATCGCTTAACCAGGAGGTAGGCAGAATGAGACCTTCCTGAAGACTTAGGGCATAGAGGAAGGGTTTCAAAATACTTCCACTGCTTCGATTGGCCATAATTAAATCGACCTGTCTTCCATGACTCGATGCTTTATTTGGTGAATTTCCCAAATAGGCAAGGACTTTTCCGCTGGAAACTTCTAGAACCAGAATAGCGGCATTTTCAATACCATTAGCTGATAATTGATGTTGATATTGCTGGAGTCTGTCCAGCATTCTCTCTTGTATATCAACGTCAAGGGTCGTGTGGATAATTCCACCACTTTGTTGAGGAAATGTTCTGCTTAACAAATGATTAGCTAATTGAGGAAGAGGAAAAACTTCTTCAGGTAAAGGTTCTTCTGTGGCTAATTGCCATTTTTCTTGGTCTATAATATTCTTTTTATAAAGGTTGTCAAGTAATCTGTCTCTTTTTATCTTCAGCTTATCTCTATTTCTACCCGGATGAATTAAACCCGGACTATTCGGTAAAACAGCTAGTAAACAAGCTTCTGACCAGGTAATTTGTGAAATATTTTTACCAAAGTACCGCCAGGCAGCAGCGTCAATACCCACTACATTGCCACCAAAAGGAGCGTGAGCGGCATACCAGTTTAAAATTTCTTTTTTCGAATAGGTTATCTCTAAAACAGAAGCAAGTACCAACTCTTTTATTTTTTGCCAGTAAGTTCTTGGTGGATTATCCAGTGACATCCGGATAACCTGCATGCTTAAGGTGCTTCCACCGCGTTTACGGCGAGGTTGGCCCGCATTGTATTTAAATGCGGAAACGAGCGCAATAAGGTCAACGCCTCTGTGGTAGTAAAATCTTTTGTCTTCGTATTCAATCAGGGCTACCGTGTATTTTTCTACTGACTGACTCGAAGATGGAAACCTCCACTGCCCGTCTTTTGCAATTCTTGCACTGAGAAGCTGCCCATTTTTATCGGTTAAAATAGCTGCATAAGGAACCTTGAACAAGGGCCTAGGAAGAGACAGATAGATAAACAGCAGTGCGACCCAGCCAACCAGAATAAGTAATACTGGATTGAGTTGTGCCTGATTTTTAGGAAAAGGAAAGAAAAATTTTCGTCGAGCCACAGAGGTAAAATAATAAAAGTTTTCTAATATTAAAAAAAATGTTGCATAATATAAATTATTTAGATTATTTTTGTTGTTGGGTTTTTAAAAGTGAAGACCCCATGAAAAGTTGGTATTTTTTTTGCCTTTATCTTCGGAGTGTTCTTAACCTAATGTTCTTGCCATTCTCATTTGTTAATTGGCCTGTGTTTTACCTTCTTTTCTTGTTATTTTTTTTTATTTAATACTAATTTTTTTAAAGATGAACATTTTTGTTGCAAAACTGAATTTTGACACTCAGAGCGAAGACGTGCAGCGGGCATTTGAAGCGTTTGGTGCAGTAGATTCTGCTAAAGTTATCATGGATCGCGAAACTGGCCGCTCAAGAGGCTTTGCT
>CAMDWC010000031.1 GCA_945878825.1 Haliscomenobacter hydrossis DSM 1100 | reverse complement strand
ACTTTTTTTCTTTAGAAATGACAAAAGAAAAATATTTACATTTGAAGAATAAAGTTCTTTCGGGCGAAATGGTTCCCGGAAAAGCTTTGTTCCAACTTTTTAATTTAAAATAGTTTAATCATGAAAAATTTAACCTGGTCCGTTGGACTTATTGTTGCGGGATTAATTCTCCTTTTTGGTGGTTGTAACACCTATAATTCATTAGTTAACCTGGATGAAGATGTTGAAAATGAGTGGGGAAAAGTACAATCAGCTTACCAAAGAAGAGCAGATTTAATCCCTAATCTTGTAAATACAGTAAAAGGGGTGGCCAATTTTGAGCAAACTACGCTAACACAAGTGGTTGAAGCCAGAGCGAAAGCGACGAGCACAACGATTGACCCATCCAATATTACACCTGAAAGCCTGAAAGAATTTCAACAGGCACAACAAGGCCTTTCCTCATCTATCGGCCGATTGTTAATGGTCAGTGAAAACTATCCAGAATTAAAAGCGAGCAATAACTTTTTAGAACTACAAGCCCAATTAGAAGGAACGGAAAACCGTATAAAGGTGGCAAGAGACAACTTCAATGATGTAGTTACTACATATAACAAAAAAGTTAGAAGATTCCCGGCTTCCCTATTTGCAGGCATTATGGGCTTTTCTAAGCGCGCACAGTTTGAAGCTGCAGACAACGCACAAGATGCACCTACGGTCACTTTTTAGTTTTAAATAAGTTATGGCAGATTTTAAATTAAGTAAAGAAGAAGAAAAGAACATTATCGAAGCCATTCGATCTGCTGAAGGACAAACCTCAGGTGAAATACGCGTTCACATTCAGAAAACCTTAACCCTTCCTGTTTATGAGGAAGCGGCTAAGGTTTTCCTGAAACTTGGTATGAACAGGACAGATCTCAAAAATGGTGTGCTACTATTAATAGTTCCCACTAAAAGACAGTTTGCTATTTTAGGTGATTCCGGAATAAATCAGTTGGTACCTGAGAATTTTTGGGCAGATTGCAAAGATTCAATTCACAACCATTTTTCTAAAGGTCAATTTAGTGAAGGTATTTGCGACACCCTCCATAAAATAGGTGAAAAGTTAGCTCACTTTTTTCCTGTTTTAAAGGACGATATTAATGAACTCAGCGACGAAATTACTTACAGCGAATAGTGTAAGTTTCCATAACTTGAATTAAACTGCCATGTTCCAATTTTCTATTAAACGCTTTCTTTTGTTGCATTTATTCATCATTATTGGTGTTTATTATGCAAATGCAAAGGAAATACCTACTAAAAGTACCTTGCAGGTCTATGATTATGCTGGTATTTTGAAACCAAATGAAGTTGAATTTTTACAAAAAGCACTAAAGGACTGGCAAGATTCTACCTCCATTGAAATGGCTGTAGTTATTGATAAATCACTGGAAGATGAAGATATTTTTGAATATTCATTGAAAATAGCTCAGTCTTGGGGAATCGGTGATAAATCGACTAATAATGGTATTTTACTCTATATTTCCGCAGAGGACAAAAAAATATTCATGCATATTGGCCCAGGTTTACAAGGGGTTATTCCAGATGCTTTGGGTAAACGAATCATTGAAAATCTAATCAAACCTGCTTTTCGGGAACAAAAATATGGAGAGGGTATTGCATCCGCTATCCTAACGCTTCAAGAACTTGCCGCCGGAACCTACCAGGGCGGTAAAGGTGAAGGCGTTGATGGTGCTTATGGATTCTTTTTCCTCCTCTTTATCTTTATTTTTGTTATCGCTGTTTTTTTTCTTTACCGTTCCGCCAGTCGATCTCATACCTATTCCAGATCAGGTGATTACCAATCACCAGGTGGTATGTGGTTTTTTCCGGGTGGTGGATTTGGCTCGGGTTCAGGTGGTGGTTATGATAACGATTCAGGTGGTTTTGATTTCGGCGGTGGCGGCTTTGATGGAGGTGGCGCTGGAGGTGATTGGTAAAAACATTTCTTAAAAAAATTCCTTCCCAAAGATAATTACATCCCCATTTCAAACTTTATCGGTTATGAATTACAGAAATACCAAAGGATTGCTTCTGTTTTTTTTTCTTCATATTTTTGGTTTAGTCATTGCTCAAAATACGAGTACAGGTAATTGGATGCAATATTTTGGAAATAAAAAAATAAATGAAAAATGGAATTGGTGGCACGAAGTTCAATACCGTAATTTTAATGCCGTTGGAGATTTAGAGCAATTATTGGTTCGCACAGGCCTTGGTTATAATATATCTAAAACAGATAATTTGCATTTAGGGTATGCCTATATTTTATCAGAACCTTATATTAACGGGACATCTGAAAAAAACAGCATTGTTGAAAATCGCATTTACCAGCAGTTTGTCAATAGGAATACGCTTGGAAGAGGAACTTTCATGACCAGACTGAGATTAGAAGAACGTTTTTTTTCAGATAGTTTTAAAACCAGATTCAGAGCGATGAACTGGATAAACTATCCAATAAATAGTAAATCTATAACAGACAAAACGGTTTATCTTTCCGCATATCATGAAATTTTCCTAAATGGCAAAGGACCAACCTTTGACAGACTAAGGCTTTACGGCGCGTTGGGTTATTTTATAAATAAAAAAATTAAAGTTGAACTAGGTTATTTATCTCAGATACAAACAAATAAATCGAGAGGACAATTTCAAATGGCTGCATTTGCAAATTATTAAAAGCCTAAGTATAAAAAATAATCCTCCATAAATAGCAATTTATCTCGTTTACTCCTATTCTTTACTTCTAACAAAATTATATTTTGCATAACTACTAATGCTTATCCATTAGTACTACTAAACAGGTAGAATAATTTACTAATATATGGTTTTAATAAAACTATTTTAACCAAATACAAGATAATAACACAATTTATTGTTAATATAGCATCATTAATAGTCAAAATGATAGTAGCTAAATGCGAAATATGCGCCTAATTTTGTTCTGTTATTATCGCATTAATTATAATCCGAAACAAGTAAACACATGAAAACACTTCTTTTATTTATCACTATGGTGTTAATTGCGCCTCAATTACAGGCATCGCTAGATGTTTCACCCATTAGTGGCACAAAGAAAATTTCTATTTCTCTTAGTGAACTAAAAAGTCCTGCAAAAATTGAATTAATGGATCAACAGGGAATTATATTAACCTCGACAAAAGTAAAATCAATAAACTATCAAAGTATTTTCGATTTAACGGTATTGCCAGAGGGGAAATATTTTCTTTCTATTCAATTAGCAAGTAAAGAATGGGTGCAGCCCATACAGCTTGAAGCAGACAAAGTAAATATTGATAAAAAAGCGATTAGGGAATATTTTAGCCCAGTTTTCCATTCAAGCGGCAATAAATTGGACTTAATATTATTAAATCAATTTTTAAGCCCTGTTGAAATTTATATTTTAAATGAAAATGGTCAAGCTGTTTTTAACGAAAAATTAGGCAGTGTTTTAAGGGTTGAAAAAAGATTTGATTTAAGCTTTTTAGAGTCAGGCACTTACACAATGGTAGTAAATGCCCATGACAGAAATTATTATCATACCATAAGACAATAATTTTCCTGGTTGACAGTTAATAAAAAGTATTGCAAAAAAGAGTATTTTTGCAAAAAAAATATTGAACCCATGAAAATTAGCATTTATTTTTTTACTGCAATACTTTCTTTGGTAATTATCTCTTGCGTTCCTGACAATAAACCAGAGGAAAAGGTAGATAATTCTAAGCCAAAAACGATGGTTTACACACCAGAAGGCTTTATGATTGATAAAGTACCGGATGCAATTCCCAAAGTACCCGATTTACCCGTTAAAAAAGCTGCAATAGGAGATTTTGTTGGTAGTTTCTATACATCGGACTACCCTAACAGAGAATGGAAAAAATTAGTTATAAAAGATTTGGGCAATGGTAAAGTAAATGTTCAGGTTGGTGGCCGTGAATCGAATGGAGTTCCTGTTTGTAACTTCAAATATGACGGAGTTTACAAAGACGGGCATATTATTGTTCCCATTCAACCGCAGGGAATGGACGGTATTAGAATTACCATACAAAGGACAGAAAAGGGCGAAATGTATTTGAATGCAAAAGGTCCTGAGGAGGATGCATATCGGGCAATGGAGTTATTCTGTAGGGTTTATACCACTATATCTGGTTATTACAGAACCGTTCCAGGAAAAAGTTAAGCTTTTAAAATATTGATTTTCAGGGAGGATTGTCACATACAAGTGGCAATCCTCTTTTTATTTTATGCTTTTTAGTCTTCCATAATATTTATATATCACCCAATACAGTAGGTTGGAAAAGACGTATAATTGTCCTATTCAATTTCGATACTTGCTCCTATTTTTATGAAAGGTTAAAGGTCGTAGAAAATAAGATTAGTCATTTAATTCTTATTTTAAACTGCGGTTAAGGGTGTATTTGTTATAATGCAGGGGGAGAGCACAAAATCTCTCCCCTTGATTTTTGTAAATTTTAGAATATACAACCATTAACTTTAAAAAATCTATTCATTTAATTCAGATTCAAAAATAAACCTTAATTCATGGAAGAACTTATTGCACTCGTTAAATTATTTAAAACTATGCCTGGTAATGCCAAGGCAAGATTACTAAGAAATGGGCAGGACAATTTAAAAGTCATGTACGATTTTATGGAAAACATAAACTGTGGAAAGTTTACCTCTGATGAAGACGCCAGTAAACATTATTTTAACACCACACCTAAGAACACCAAATATTATTCATTAAAAAAAAGATTGCGAGACAAACTATTAGGATGGATTTTGAATGCAGAAAATCCCTATTTAAAATACGAAGAACTAGAATACGCCATTATATCCTTGCACAGATTGAGCGCTCAGGCTGGCATATTGAATAGTATCGGCGTTTATGGTTCAGCTAATAAGATAAACATTAACATATTAAAAGTAGCTGCAAAATTTGATTTGACTGAATTTAGAGAAAAAGCGGCTCGTAATGTCAGAGATTTTTATGCCCTCAGAGAAATGAATTTATCGAAATTTAATTTTTATAATACATTGCTTGAAAAATTAAATGCTGAAAACACTGTAGAACACCTTGCCGATGAATTATATGCAAGTTTTATGGTTGCCTTTCACTCAAATAAAAAAAATCGAAGTATACTTGGGAATATAGTTACCAAATATATTTTACAATTTGAGAAGTTATTGCTACTCAACAACTCAGAAAAAATCAAACAATTTATAAGTAAAATAAACATATTGGCATTAATCTCAGAAAAAGAATTTGAATCTGCCTTATATAAAGTATCAGAAAACCTACATGATTTAGAAAAAACGCCCTATCAGCAAAATGTCCTTAAAAATGAATTAATTCAGCAAAAAATGGTTTGCTATCTTAATCTTAAACAGTTTGATGAGGGAAAAAAAGTCGCCGAAGATTTAGTATTTATGCACACTACCTCCAGTGAAATAACTTTAGAAAATGAGGAAATAAATTTTTTACTTTCTCTACATGGTCAGCACTATAATGAAGCGGCCGGCGTTTGGTTAGATGTTTCAAACAAGGGCTTACTTAAAAACGTCCATGGTATTATTCGTGAAAAATGGGAGACCTATAAGATTTATTTGTATTTCCTTCATTCTACGGGGGAGATTTCAATAGATTTTTCAAAGACCATATTTAAAGGTTTCAGGCAGGCAAAATTTTTTAATACTGTACCCATTATAAATAAAGATAAAGCGGGTATGAATGTTTCCATTTTGGCCATTGAGTATATTTTATATCTTACCCAGGGTAAATTTGATAAAATAACCGACAAATATGAGGCTATGTTTAAATATTCATACCGATATCTGCGTGACGAGGAAAGTCTGAGAAGCTACAATTTTATTCGTTTATTGCTACTCATTCCCAATTGTGCTTATAATTGGAAAACTATTTCAGAGCGTGGAGAGCAAATGCTAAGAAAAATATCCTCTCATCCAAATATTGAATCTTCCATTAAATCAGGTCCGGAAATAATTCCGTATGATGTTCTTTGGAAGCTAATAAACAAACATACGCCCCATCGCAATTTTAAATTCTGACCAAACTTATTTTTCGATGAAAAGCTTAGAACAGCTTCTTGAATTATAATTAAAACAAACCTTTTCGTAGGGTGAAATTCTGGGGACTACCCTTTGAAAGTCCTCTTTTATTGCTGTTCTATTTGTATATTTGCCTTTCGAACAAAAAACTATGTCAAAGATAAAACGTCATTTAATTACCTCCGCTTTGCCTTACGCCAATGGGCCGCTGCATTTAGGTCATTTAGCTGGTGCCTATTTACCCGCTGACATTTATGTTCGGTTTCTACGACTTCTTGGAAAAGACGTTTTATGGGTTTGTGGTTCCGACGAGCATGGCGCTGCCATTACCATCAGGGCAAAAAAAGACGGTGTGTCTCCCAAGGTAATTATTGATAAATATCATGAGCTCAATAAAAATACTTTCCTAGCTTTAGGTATTTCATTTGATTTTTATCATAGAACGAGTGAGGAAATTCATCATAAAACATCTCAAGATTTTTTTACTAAGCTCTACGAAAAGGGGGATGAATTTATTGAAAAGGTAGTTGAGCAATATTATGACGTTGCCTTTAATCAATTTCTCGCCGATAGATATATTACCGGAACATGTCCAAAATGTGGCCATACAGAGGCTTATGGTGACCAATGTGAGTCCTGTGGCTCAACGCTTTCACCTACTGAATTAATAGCTCCAAAGTCAGTTCTGAGCGGTGAAGCCCCCATTCTCAGAGAAACCAAACATTGGTATTTCAGGCTAGATAAACACGCCGATTGGCTTAAAGAATGGATAGAAACGGGTGTTCTTGATGGAAAACAACATCATGATTCCAGTTCCTGGCGAAAGCATGTGACCGGTCAGTGTTTATCCTGGTTGAATTCAGGCCTTCAACCCCGCTCTATTACTCGCGATTTAGATTGGGGTATTAGTGTGCCCCTGAAAGACGCAGAAGGCAAAGTTTTATATGTATGGTTTGATGCTCCGATTGGTTATATATCAGCGACAAAACAATGGGCGCTGGAAAATGGAAAAGATTGGGAATCCTACTGGAAAGGGGGAGATGAGGTAGAACTTATTCACTTCATTGGAAAAGATAATATCGTTTTCCATTGTATTGTTTTTCCAGCTATGCTTAAGGCACACGGAGATTACGTGCTCCCCAGAAATGTCCCTGCTAATCAATTCCTTAATTTTGAGGGACAAAAGTTTTCAAAATCCAGAGGGTGGGGTTTAGAGCAACATGAATATTTGCAAGAGTTTACCGATTTTCCAAATAAGGAAGATGCGTTGAGATATGCCCTATTAAGAACCCTTCCTGAGAATAAAGATAGTGATTTCAAATGGGACGAATTCGTGGATTTTCATGATAAAGATCTGGCAGATAACCTCGGTAATTTCTTAAACAGAGTCATGGTTCTTTCCCATGCTTATTTCAATGGGGTAGTTCCTCCTACCCCTTCCCATTGGTCGGAACCCTTACAGCGGGTTTTTGAAATCGTTGAACAGTGGAAAACCGAGATGGAAAAATTTTCCTTCAAGGCAGCATCACAATCTTTTATGGATGTATCGTCCTGGGGAAATACTTATCTTCAGGAAAATGCCCCCTGGTCTTTGTTTAAAGCAAATCCAACAGATTCACGTATTGCTGAAATTATGTTTACAGGACTCCAGGTGTCAGCGGTCTTAGCCATTATGGCCGAACCCTTTATCCCATTTACTTCAAAACGGATAAATGCCATGTTAGGCTTAAGCTCGCTACCTGCCGAGTCCTTAAGGTTGTTTTTAAATGATTCTGTTAAACAACCATTTATAAGCTCCGGAAGCTTGTTGGGCGCGCCCGAAGTATTATTTCCAAAAATAATAGACAGAAAAGATACCTCAAGATTGTCTATCATAGAAAAGCAAAAAGCAAAATTACATGCCATTATGGAAGAAGAAAAAGATACCTCTTACCCTCCTTTAAAACCAAATATAACTTTTGACGATTTTGCAAAACTTGATCTAAGATCAGGTATTATTCTTGAGGCCGCCGCGGTACCCAAAGCGGACAAATTACTTGTATTAAAGGTAGATTTAGGTTTTGAAATAAGAACCATCGTTAGTGGTATTGCCTTACACTTTTCTCCTGAAAGTTTAATTGGTAAAAAGGTCGTGGTGGTTGCCAATTTAGAGCCAAGAAAACTAAGAGGCATCGAATCGCAAGGTATGCTATTGCTCACTGAAAGAGGAACGGGAGAATTGGTTTTCGTTGGTGCTGACCAGCCAATGGAAGGAGGTTGGGTGGTAAAATAAAAAATCCTTTATTGATTTTTAACTCAATAAAGGATTCAAGTATATGACCTTTCTTAGAAATGAAAGGCAATTTCTCCCTTATCTCATTGGAGGACGACGTCTTTTACCTTTGCCTGCTCCAGCAACTCTCATGGATTGACCTATAGCTCCCATTCTGGAAGCACCCTGGTTAGCCAGGGACTTTTCAAACTGCTTAATTTGTTCTTTTAATGCACTTTCTGTAACTTTTAACTGCTTTATCGTTCTCATGTGAATTTCTGCTACCTTCCACTTCCCTTTGGACGCCGAAATATTAGCTAGCTGTAATTCTATCATAGCCTTTTCATTATCAGAAGGTAACTCAATGGCCTGTGCTTTTTTCAAATAAAGCTCTCCCTCATCAATGTTTTTCTTAGCTATTAAAACAGAGCCTTTTAAGAGATAATAATAAGCTTTATTTGTTGTGTAAAGCCAATTTGGCTTTAATACCAGATTAAGTCTTTTTTCCGTAGCATCATAATCGCCCATTTGCATTAAATTAGACGCAGATTGCACCGTTCCTAAAAATACGTATCCAGCAATTAAAATGGGAAGCGCCAAATAAAATGGAAAAGCATACCAAAATCCCAGATAAACATTCAGCAGTATAGCCACTGGAATGAAAAGCGCAATTAATGCAAATCGTAAATAAATATTGATCGACAACATAATTTTCAGTTTAACGCGAATATAAGGTTAATGAGGCAAGAATTAGTCATTTGAAACTAAAAAAGACTTTTAATTAATTAAAAACTGCGTACTAAACCCAGCCCAATTTTGTCATAAAATGAATTAATGTAATTTTCTAAATCAATCTTTACCTCCATTTCAATCCCTTTTTGTTTTTTTATTAAATCTATAAATAAAGGCTTTAAAGCTATAAATTTTTGAATTTCACTTTGGTATAATAAATCACTCTCTTCAGCCTCAAGAAGCAATCTATCCCTGATTTTTTTCTGATTGTAATCTTTATTAGGCACAGCATAAGAAACATTTACGAATCCTGAAAAATCAAAATCATAAGGAACAATATACATTTTTCCGTTTTCCTTCGACTTGTATATATCCATATTTTTTGAAATGGCCGTTGACCAATCTACATTACCAATCAGATATTGAAAAAGCCCATGTGTCCTAAAATTACTATCGTCGAAATTAGAACGGGGTAGATTAAATGTGTCTTTCATTTCACTTAAATCATGCTTTTTCTCGAAAGATGATTTATCTTCTAATAAAATAGCCATTCCCACTATTTTATTATCACTTTTTGTGTCTTGATAGGTTATTTTCAATAGTTTAGACCTATAACTCAATGGAGAAATCTGTTGATAAAACTTGTATGCCAGGAACTCTTTAACCATATTTACATCACCCTCTCCTCCTTCTAAACAGTGCGTTACTAATTTATATTCATCTGCTTTCGATAAACCGTTATCGCTTAATTCTGATTTATTGAAATTCAACTTAAGCGGAGGAAAGCCGCACATGCGACGTCTGTATTTACCGCGTAAATTAATATTTACTGAAAAACTTAGGTTTTTTCCTGCGGCAGATTTAAAAACGAAGGTGCCGCCTATTTTATCCTCATTGTATCTATTGTTGATTAAAGAATCAAGATTTAAGGAGATGGTAACAGATACGTAATTCTTTCCCTCCAGGAGATCAAAAAGGTCTGGCTTAGCAAAAGAATTGCTTCCTGCCAGACTAGTGGCAGAAAGCAATCCAAAAAACATAAAATAAATAAAACTATTTTTCATTAAAAGCTATTATCGCCTCCATCATCTTTTAAATCTTTGTTGTTAACCCTTTTTGCTCTTTCTTTAGGCGCTTTGAAATCTAACTTACCAAAACGAAGATTAAAATTAACCCCATAAGATCTTTGAGCGAAGGAATTCTCACTACGTTGATAGAAATTTGCACCTTCCAATTCATTAATGAAACGCATATCACGGCTAAACGGTTGAACGGCTATGATACCTATGGAGCCTTTCTTTTTCCAAATATCCTTTTGAATGGCAATACTCATCCGTTGGTAAGATGCTCTTGTTCCTTGCAAACTTGCACGTGGAGAGCTATAAAAACCATTTATTTCAAATTTAAAGTTTGCTGGTAAAGTGACGGTAGAACTTAAATTACCATTCCATACGATAGCTTCATTTGTTAGTATTCTGCCGTCGATATTTCCTGAAACATTGTAAAGTGAAACATTTACACCACCGCGAAGGGACAATTTATCTTTTATATTTGCTGAACTGAACAAATTCACCCCATAATTTCTGTTTATTCCTATATTTCTAAAGGAATTTATACTCACGCCTTCTTTCGAAATAGTTAAGAAAGACTCAATAACGTCATTAGTCTGACGATAAAAAACACCAGAATTTATTACTATTCCCTTAACGAAAGTGCTGTAATTTATCTCATACTGATCTGTATTTTCAGGTTCAACCTCTGGATTTCCAACGGTTACATCTCTGGGATCTTCAATTTCCACATAAGGATTGATGTACCTTAGACTTGGGCGCTGAATTCTTTTTGCATACGAAAACTTAATATTAGAAAGACTATTTAACTTTCTATTTAATGTTAAACTAGGTAGAAAGTTAGCGTATGTATTAGTAAAAGAAACCTCATTTTTATCGTAATCTCCATTTAAAAAAGTGGACTCATATCTTGAACCTGCTATCAGACCCCACTTATCACCCAATTTTAAATTTACAGAGGCGTAGCCCGCCATTACATTTTGGACATAAAAGAAAATATCAGATCTGGTGATATCCGTTACGAAATTTTTTAAATCGTTACTATAATTTTTATAAGCAAAATCACTATCGATATCTCTTAAAATCAATTTAGTACCTGTTTCTAATGTAATTTTTTTATTAATTGGCAAGACGTAATCAATTTGAAAAGTATTTTCCAGATTGATACCCGCGTTATCATTTTTCGTATTCAAACTTAGACCGGGATCATTTCCTTTTTGAACAATTTCGTTTGTCTGATTTGATACGTCACCAGAAACCTGAAAGGCAAAGATTAACTCATGTCCTGCTGTTTTAAATGTTTTCCTATAATCTGTGGACCAGTCAAACCCTCCTCTAATAGAGGCATTAGAACTATTTCTGGTGTAAACTTGGTTTATTCCAAAATTAGGATCTGTGTACTTTGCATCGGTAATATTCTCACCAGAACGACCAAAGCCTCTGAACGAAACCGATGTATTAATGCTATTGTATGCATTTAAATCATAAAAAGCGGATAAAGTAACTCTGGGACCATAGAAAGAACTGGAACCAGTAGAAGTTTGTGACAATATTTTTGGTAATACACCACTTCTATCTTCTCTATAAAAAGAAGAGAATGAAGGTCTTGGCCAATTAAACCAACCGCCACCATTCAGATTTAATCCAAATCTACCTTTAGCATAATTCATGCTTAATGAGCCATTATTTGACCTTGTTCCAACTGAAGAGTTTATCGAACCTGTAAACCCATCCACTGACTTTCGTTTAGTAATAATATTGACTATACCCGCCGTTCCTTCTCCGTCGTATCTGGCCGATGGAGAGGTAATTACCTCTACATTTTTAATCTGATCTGCTGGAATTGATTTCAAGGCATCCCCGGGATTACCAGAAAAAATACCTGAAGGCTTCCCGTTAATCAATATCTGAATATTGCTGGAACCCCTTAATGATAAATTTCCTTCTGCGTCAACGGCAAGTAATGGCACTCTTTGTAGAACGTCAGCCGCGTTGCCGCCCGCTGTGGTTAAATCTTTTTCAGCATTGTAAACCAACTTATCTATTTTATTTTCGATCGCACCCGCTTCACCTGTTACCTCTACCGCTGAAAGATCTATGCTTTCGGAAGCGATAAAAAGACTTCCCAAATCTGTATCCGGTTTTTGTGGAGTTAATTCTATATCCGATGTTGATTTTGTTTTATACCCTATGAAAGACATAGACAAACGATATTTACCAGCTTTAAGATTTGTAAACTTAAAGGCTCCTTTTTCGTCTGTGGTAGTCCCATCTTTTTGAGCCCCTGTTTTAGCGTCTATTAGAACGACTGTGGCGAATTCAACTACTGAACGGGCTGTTGAATCAAGTACAACACCCACTATTTTTCCTGTAATACTAGCACTTTGAGAAAAACCCCCTGAAGGAACAACTCCGGGAGGCTGAGCTATTAACTTTGCAAAAGAAATAATAGCCAAGAAGGAAAACAAAAATCTAAGATTCATAAGTGTTCGTAATTTTAGGTATAATATAATTTCAACCTTCATTAATACTTTAATATTGTTAATTGTTTATCTATTGTAAGCTTTAAAGCTAAAAAGTCTAAAATAATATGCCGAACAACTTAAAACAAAGTTGAACGGCAGAAAACAAGAAGCATTAAAATTATTCTTTCTTTTTAAAAATTACGGTAGCTAAGGGCGGAAGATTTATTTCGATACATTGCGCTTGATTGTTCCACACGCCATCAATCGTATTTTTTGAATGATTTTCATGATGTCCCGAACCAGAAAACAACTGACTGTCCCCATTCAGGCATTCAACCCAGATTCCACTTAAAGGCACGCCCAATTTAAAATTTGACCTTGAAACGGGAGTTAAATTGTGAATTATGACTAAGCAGTCATCTTGAGCAGTACCCTTTCTGATATAAGATAAGATACTTTGACCGGCATTATTATGATCTATCCATTCAAAACCTGAGGGTTCGAACTGTTTTTCATAGAGTGCCTTTTCCCCTTTATACAGATGATTTAGTGCTTTAACCCACTCTTGAATGCCTTTATGAAAACGGTATTGTAATAACCACCAATCCAGGCCGCGTTCAATATTCCATTCAGCCGTTTGACCAAATTCTCCTCCCATAAACAAGAGTTTTGTACCCGGATGAGTGTACATGTAACCAAAAAGCAATCTTAAATTAGCAAAACGTTGCCATTCATCTCCAGGCATTCTATTTATCAATGACCCTTTACCGTGAACCACTTCATCATGGGACAGGGGCAGTTGAAAATTTTCTGTAAAACCATAAACCATAGAGAAAGTAAGTTCGCTATGATGATGTTTTCTATATATAGGATCTTTTTTAAAATAATCGAGAGTGTCATGCATCCAACCCATCATCCATTTTTGTCCAAAGCCCAAACCTCCCGAAAAGGTAGGTTTTGAAACACCTGGCCACGCTGTTGACTCTTCAGCGATAGTGTGAGTGTCCGGAAATTCCCTATATACGGTTTCATTAAACTCTCTAAGGAATGCAATGGCTTCAATATTTTCTTTACCTCCATAACAATTAGGCAACCATTGTCCTTCCTCTCTGGAATAATCCAGATACAACATAGAAGCTACTGCATCGACCCTTAAAGCATCGATATGATAGTACGTCATCCAATACAAAGCATTGGAAATAAGGAAATTACGAACCTCGTTACGACCGTAATTAAAGATGGCGCTCCGCCAGTCGGGATGAAAACCTTGTCGGGGATCGGCATGTTCGTATAAGTGAGATCCATCGAATTGGGCCAATCCATGCGCATCTGTTGGAAAATGGGATGGTACCCAATCCAAAATGACTCCGATACCTGCCTGATGGAGAGCGTCAACTAAAAACATAAAATCTTGTGGCGTCCCAAAGCGGCTGCTTGGTGCAAAATACCCAGTAACCTGATAGCCCCACGATGGGAAATATGGATGTTCCATAACGGGAAGCAATTCCACATGAGTGAAACCCATTTCAACTACGTAATCAACTAGTTCGACCGCTAATTCTCTATAACTTAATGAGAATAAATGATCTGAAGACTTTCTCCATGATCCGATATGTAATTCATAAATAGACCACGGTTGAGGATTACGAGCAATCTCCTTCCTTCGTTCCAACCATTGATTATCATTCCAGGTATATCCTAAGTCCCAAACAACAGAAGCAGTATTTGGAGGTATTTCCCAGAAATAGGCATAGGGATCACCCTTTTCAAGACGACGACCCTCTGCAGAAATAATGGCGTATTTATATAAATCTCCCTTTTTTATGCCAGGAATGAAACCTTCCCAGATACCCGAACTATCTAATCTCGGGAATAATAAATGACTTTGCGTATTCCAATAATTGAAATTCCCAATGACTGAAACTTGTTGGGCAGTGGGAGCCCAAACGGTAAATTGGACACCCGATACTCCGTCAATATTAGATATCTTACTTCCAAATTTGTCGAAAGTCTTGTGGTGCTTTCCAGATTTGAAAAGATAAACATCATACTCGGTAAGTAAACTCCCCGAGAGAACCTGTCCCATATTGTCATTATTTAAAAACGCGGCACAAAACTAAACAAACCAAGTGGTTATTTTTTATATAATTTGTTAAAACATTATAAAGACCCAATTATTTCAAAATAACCAGAAAAATCAACTCTCTTCCTCTGGCTTGCCCATCTGATTATCCTCTTCCATTTTATGGAATAACTCGCTGAGCCGGTACATTTCATCTAATGTATCATCTAAATAAAAGTCAATCTCTGGGATTCTCCTTACCCATTTTTTAATCCTTGAACCCAGCGCTTGTCTAAGTCTGATTTTTTCCTCCTCAAGCAATAACAAAGGTTCCTGCTTAAACTCTGTGTTAAAAATACTTAGATAAATCTTTGCTAAGCCAAGATCAGGCGTCATTTTTACTTGTGTAACCGTAACTAATATAGTGTTTCCATATATATAGCTCCCTTCTTGCTGAAGTATTTGGCTAAAATTTCTCTTAACCAGTTCTCCCGTTTGCTGTTGTTTTATAGTTTCCATTTAGCAAAAATAAGTAATTTCTGAATTTCGATGTGATGTATCTTTGTTTTAACCTATTTTTGTCCTCAATTATTCTTTTATGACAGAATTCCTTTCAAGCCCCATTGCCTTTCTTAAAGGAGTAGGTCCGCAACGCGCCACATGGTTAAGTAATGAATGGGAAATACACCAAATTTATGAATTATTAACACTTTATCCATACAGACACATTGATAGAACGCAGATTATATCCTTAAAAGATTGCAGGGAAGAAGGCGCTTTTGTACAAGTTAAAGGCACACTCCGGAGACTTGAACAGCTCGGTGAAGGGTCTAAAAAAAGATTGGTAGGGGTATTAAGAGATGAAACCGGATCTATAGATCTCATTTGGTTTACTGGTATTTCATACCTTTATAAACAATTTGTTATTGGTCAGGAATATATCATATACGGAAAAATTCAATCTTTTAGAGATCAATTTTCTATTTCTCACCCCGAAATGGAACCTTTGTTAACTGAAAATCAAGCACTACCCTCTTCTTTTTACCCCATGTACTCTGGCACAGAAAAAAGCTCGAAAATTGGCATTGATAATCGGTTTTTAAGGAAAATTATAAAAGGAATTATTGAACGATTATACACAGATTCGTTAACCGAAGTCCTCCCTTATCACATTATAAAAAATCATAATTTAATATCATCCCTTCATGCCTTTGAGTGGATACATTTTCCAAGGAACCAAAATGAGTTGGATGCAGCCAGGGCAAGACTAAAATTTGAGGAATTATTTTTTTTACAATTAAGTCTTCTTCAACTAAAATTCAACCGTCGAGAAACTGTTATTGGCTATAATTTCACTAAAATAGGTGATTATTTTAATACTTTTTATCACCAAATGTTAGCTTTCGAATTAACAGATGCCCAAAAAAGAGTTCTAAAGGAAATAAGGCGGGATTTAGCGACGGGCAAACAAATGAATAGATTACTTCAGGGCGACGTAGGTTCTGGAAAAACCGTCGTTGGATTTATGACCATGCTTATGGCTTTAGATAATGGTTTTCAGGCGCTATTAATGGCTCCTACCGAGATTTTAGCCCAACAACACTATGCGGGTTTATCCGTTTACGGAGAACAACTGGGTATTCAAGTGGCCTTTTTAACAGGAAGTGTAAAAGGGAAAAAGCGAAATGAAGTGTTAGCGGGCCTTGAAAATGGGGATATTGCCATAGTTATTGGAACACATGCCCTTTTGGAAGATCCCGTTCGCTTTAAAAATTTAGGCTTGGCCATTACGGACGAACAGCACCGATTTGGCGTAGAACAGCGCAGTAAATTATGGCATAAAAGTAAACCTTTCCCTCCTCATGTGCTGGTTATGACAGCCACTCCTATTCCAAGAACGCTGGCTATGACCGTTTATGGCGATCTCGATATATCTGTTATTGATACTTTACCACCAGGCAGAAAACCCATACAAACTTTACATAAAAATGAAAACCACAGACTTTGGTTGATAGGATTTATGAAGGAACAAATAAAAGCAGGAAGACAAATTTATGTGGTTTATCCTCTTATTGAGGAATCTGAAAAAATGGATTTAAATAATTTAATGGAAGGATTCGAGTCTCTTTCCAGAGAATTTCCTAATCCATATTTTGGCATTAGCATGGTGCACGGAAAAATGAAGTCCGCAGATAAAGAATGGGAAATGCAACAATTTGTAAAGGGAAATAACCAAATTATGGTGGCAACAACGGTCATTGAAGTGGGCGTAAACGTTCCTAATGCCTCGGTCATGATTATTGAAAATACCGAACGTTTTGGATTATCCCAACTTCATCAGTTACGGGGTCGTGTTGGCAGAGGAGCTGATCAATCATTTTGCATTCTTATGTCCTCATTTAAATTATCAGCAGACAGCAGGGAAAGAATCAATACCCTTGTGAGAACAAACAACGGATTTGATATTGCTGAAGCAGACTTAAGATTAAGAGGTCCTGGAAATTTGGACGGCAAACAGCAGAGTGGTACCATTCAATTAAAGTTGGCAGACCTTACTAAAGATGGGGCCATTTTGGACATCGCACGCGAAGAAGCTCTGGCCATTTTAAACATAGATCCAACGCTCTCGCAAATAGAACATAAAGGCCTGAAATATACTCTTCATCAAACAAAAGAGGCACTACGAGGTTGGGGGCGAATAAGCTGATATATACAGACCAATGTCTATTAACAACGAATTTTATCTTATTTTTAGAAAGAAGAGACCAAATATGGTAGTGCTTTTGAGGTTCATAAGTAATTTTTTACTGTTTGATAACTCAAAGATATTGAATGATGTTGCTGTATTAAGTGAGTTGAATCAACTGCTTAAATGATTATTGTCATGCTCAAATACCCTCATTTAAATAAACGGAAACATAACCCTTAGGTAAAAATTGGTATGTTCCACTATAGGTAATTGTTTGGTTTTCCTTTGTTAAACCAGCCTTAAAACTACCCTTTGGATACTGATAATTAAATGGATGAACACTTATCTGATTTTTAAAATCAATACCACCTAATCCGAAAGCTTTGTATACAGCCTCTTTAATTCCCCATAAAATATGGAGCATTTCCAGTTC
>CAMDWC010000030.1 GCA_945878825.1 Haliscomenobacter hydrossis DSM 1100 | reverse complement strand
ATTTTTGTTGCAAAACTGAATTTTGACACTCAGAGCGAAGACGTGCAGCGGGCATTTGAAGCGTTTGGTGCAGTAGATTCTGCTAAAGTTATCATGGATCGCGAAACTGGCCGCTCAAGAGGCTTTGCTTTCGTTGAAATGGCTAATGACGATGAAGCACAATCTGCCATTGATGCGCTAAACGAAACAGAGTTAGATGGTAGTACAATTGTAGTTAAAAAAGCTGAACCACGTCCACAGAAGCCTAGAGGTTTCGGCGGTGGAGACCGTGGTGGTTTCGGCGGCGGCGGCGGCGGTGACCGTGGTGGTTTTAGCCGTGGCGGCGGAGGCGGCGGTGGAGATCGCGGTGGTTTTAGCCGTGGTGGAGATCGTGGAGACCGTGGTGGTTTCAGCCGTGATCGTAACGACAGATTTGGAAGTTCAGGATTTGAAAGCGATTATAGTCGCCGTTAATTCCTTCCTCTATAAGAAAGGCGGTCATTTCAAAAATGACCGCCTTTTTTTGTCTTTTATTAAGCTCCCTTTGCCGCCAGGTAGCGACGGTTCACTTCTTCCCAATGTATGATCGAGAAAAATGACTGAACATAATCGGGTCTTCTGTTTTGATAATTCAGGTAATAGGCATGCTCCCATACGTCAAGACCTAACACAGGGGTACCTTTTTGGTCAGCTATATCCATTAAGGGGTTATCCTGATTAGGGGTGGAAGAAACAAACAATTTTCCCTGACTATCTACACTTAACCAAGCCCAACCAGATCCAAAACGGGTAGCTGCCGCTTGAGAAAAAGCTGTTTTAAAGGCCTCCATTCCTCCTAGTTCCGCTTCAATCGCTTGTATAACAGGAAGTGACTGCTCAGCATTGGAAGAGGGAGATAAAATAGTCCAGAACAAATTGTGATTATAGAATCCGCCACCATTATTTCTGATAGCCGGAGAGAATGTTGAAATACTATGTAATATTCCCTCTATGTCTAAACCTGTCGCCGCCGCATTTCCCTCTAGCGCAGCATTTAGATTATTTGTGTAAGCGGCATGGTGTTTGCTGTGATGAATTTCCATCGTTCGCGCGTCTATGACGGGTTCTAATGCGGTATAAGCATAAGGTAGTTCTGGTAATGAAAAAGCCATTATTTGAAATTTTAGTGATAAATATTATGGATTAAATATAAACTAAAAAACCTTATGAACGGATAATTGGTTCAAACAAAGACAATCATTATTTGGAAAAATGGAACATTCATTTAATTTTGCCCAAAATTAATATTAAATACGAAAGCCATGGCATTCAGACAAGAAAAGGATAGTATCGGTTATGTTGACGTACCCGCAGAAAAGTACTGGGGAGCTCAAACTCAACGCTCTTTCGAAAATTTTAAAATTGGCGGTCATCTTATGCCCATTGAAATTATTCGGGCATTTTCCATTTTGAAAAAAGCCGCTGCGCTGACAAACAACGAAGCGGGTATTCTTGATGCTAAAAAAACAAACTTGATTTGTCAGGTTTGTGATGAAATAAGCGAAGGTTTACTCGACGATGAGTTCCCTTTAGTTGTTTGGCAAACAGGTTCTGGTACTCAGTCTAATATGAATCTCAATGAAGTTATCGCCAATAGAGCCCACGTATTAACAGGGGGGAAATTAACTGATGTTAAAAAAATATTGCATCCCAATGATGATGTAAATAAGTCTCAGTCTTCCAACGACACCTTTCCTACCGCTATGTCCATTGCGGCTTATTCCTATTTAGTAAAGCATACTATACCAGCAATCAAACAGTTGCAAAACACATTGGATAGAAAAGCGAAGGATTTTGCCGATATTGTAAAGACGGGCAGAACCCATTGTATGGATGCAACACCGCTAACGCTGGGTCAGGCTTTTTCTGGATTTGTTTCTCAACTTGATCATTCGGTCAGAGCTATTTCTTATACTTTACCCCATGTTTCTGAACTGGCTTTGGGTGGAACTGCGGTCGGAACAGGATTAAATACCCCTCCGGGTTATTCTGAAAATGTGGCTAAGCATATTGCCGTTCTAAGTGGTTTACCTTTTATCACGGCAGAAAATAAATTTGAATCTTTGGCTTGTCACGACGGTATTGTGGCTGCTCACGGGGCATTGAAAACCGCGGCAGTTGCTTTAATGAAAATAGGAAATGATATCAGATTGCTTTCCAGTGGACCGCGTTCAGGTATCGGGGAAATCATTATTCCCGCTAATGAACCTGGTTCGTCGATTATGCCAGGTAAAGTGAATCCGACGCAATCTGAGGCACTAACTATGGCTATGGCACAGGTTATGGGCAATGATGTGGCCATAAATATCGGTGGTATGAATGGTCATTTTGAGCTTAATGTTTTTAAACCCTTAATTATATTTAATTTTCTTACTTCTGCCCGTCTTATTGCCGATGCCTGTTTGAGTTTCGATGAGCATTGCGCCATAGGCATTGAAGCTAATCATGCCCGTATTAAAATGCATCTCGATAATTCTCTGATGTTAGTGACCGCTCTTAATACAAAAATAGGATATGATAATGCTGCAGCCATAGCAAAAAAAGCTTACAACGAAAATACTACCCTGAAAGAAGCCGCCGTGAGTCTGGGACTTTTAACGCCCGATGAATTTGACGCCTGGGTAAAACCAGAAGATATGATCAGTGGTTTGTAAAAGTATATTTACTTTAACAAACATTTAACCTTTAGGTAACAGGCTGAATACTATTTGTTTAAAATATATTCAGCCTTTTTCAGTTTACTTTTGTTTGCCGCCTGTTGCAGATTATTCATTCTCTTCGGATATTGCATTGCATTCGACGTATAATCCCTTGAACAAAAAACTACAACCATGATTATTTTCTCAGTATTAGTTTTGATTTTATTCGTTTTTCGTACTGAAATTTTCGGGTCAACCAAAGTAAGTCAGTAGTCTTTATTGGACAACAGCTGCGAACAATGCTCTTGTTTGTTCCGTGGTAAGTTCACTGCCCAGTGCGGTTGAAATGACATAAAGCTGAGTTCCTTGTGCGATGACGTACCGAAAATGATAAGTGGGTTTATCTCTGGGCACTAGTTCATAGATGAACCCATTTTCATTTTCCTCCATAATTCTGGTGAAATATACATTGTTTCTGACATCTTCAATTTGAAGATATTTATTCCATGCCAAATCTTCAGATTCTGAGGGTAAATTTTGGACAATTAACTCAAACCACGATTTTTCATCTTTGCCTTTAATAGTGACTTCAGTAATATTTCCGACGATTCGACGGTTAATATCCACATCTTTTGGTATGTTTACATATAAAGGAATTCCGTAGCTTAATAAGCTAGTACTTCCTTTTTTGTGGGGCGCTTTGGCATTGCTGCAATTTTGCAGAAGTGCCAGTGAAGCGAAAAGGATTAAATAAAAATTAATCTTCATGTTTTGTAATTTTGATCGTTGGAAACAAAAATAGCTATTTGGCTCGAAAATACAGGATTCTTCATTAATTCTAACAAAGGGCAGTAAAAAATATGATAAAGAAACTCCTCATTCAAAATTATGCGCTTATTGAAGCACTGGAACTGGAATTTCCCTCCGGGTTGACTATCATTACAGGTGAAACTGGTGCTGGGAAGTCTATTCTCCTAGGTGCATTGGGACTAATTATGGGTAATAGAGCGGATTCACGTTCATTATTTGATGAAAATAAAAAATGTGTTGTTGAAGCTTATTTTTCTGTAGGGAAGTATGGCTTAGCATCATTTTTCGAAAATAATGAAATTGATTATGAAGACGACTTAATCATTCGAAGAGAATTGACGCCTGCAGGAAAATCTCGTTCTTTTATCAATGATACGCCTGTGAATTTAAAAACGCTCCAGGATTTGAGTGCTGAGCTAATAGATTTACATCAACAATTCGATACCAGCGACATACACGACCAGAATTTTCAACTAAAAATGGTTGATGCTTTGGCTGATAATGCTCATTTACTTACGAATTATAGAAAGGAATTTAGGGAATATGCCACACTGAAAAAGCAAAGAGACGAAATTATTAGTATGAGTCAGGCTTCACAGCGTGAAATAGAATTCCTGAATTTTCAATGGGACGAATTAGATAAAGCCAAGCTGCAATTGGGAGAAGAAGATTCCCTGGAAGAGGAGTTGACCCGGCTTACCCATGCGGAGGATATAAAAAGAATTCTGGGGGCGACATTCAGTCAATTGGAGGAAAGCGAAACGTCTATTTTAACGCAATTATCAGATGTCGCGCAGTCTCTGAGCCAGGTAAGAAGATTCGATGATGTGGTGGGGCGCTTGTATGAAAGGCTGGCCACTTCCCAGATTGAACTGCGCGAATTAAGCCGCGATATTGAAAATAGATATGACGCCATAGAATATGATCCGGATCGGTTGAAAACGGTTCAGGAAAGGTTAGATATGTTGAACCGCCTCCTCAATAAACATCAGGTCGCCAATATTGGGGAGTTAGTTAAATTTAGAGGGCAATTGGCCTCAAGGTTGGAAAGTTTTGCCAATAGAAATATGGATATTGCAGACATTGAATCTCGTATTGCTCAATTACAAATCCAATTGGAACAGGTCGCCAATACTTTAAATGAAAGACGAATAGCCGTTATTCCTTCCTTTGAAGACAAAATCCATCAGAGATTGTCCCTCCTGGCTTTGGAAAATGCAAGATTAGAGGTTCACTGTCAATCGGTGGATGGTCTTGGGCCAAATGGCAAGGATTCTGTATTCTTCCTTTTCGCGGCAAACAGGGGTAGTAGAATGTTGCCCATTAAAGATGTAGCCTCTGGAGGAGAGCTTTCGCGCTTGGCCCTGGTGATAAAGTCACTGGTTGCCAGTGCCATACCTCTACCTACTTTGATATTTGATGAAATTGATGCAGGTATTTCCGGAGATGTCGCGCTTAAAATGGGTAATATTCTTAGAACCTTGAGCAATGAACACCAAGTGATAACCATTACTCATTCCCCGCAAGTGGCAGCAAAGGCCGATACCCATTACTTTGTTTATAAAGAGGAAATGCCGGAAAGAACCCTAACCTGTGTGAAATCATTAGATAAAGAGGGTAGAATATTTAGTATCGCTTCTATGTTAAGTCAAAATCCGCCCAGTGCTTTTGCTATCGAAAATGCAAAAGAGCTGTTAGGTCTATAAATTAGCAGGGAAATTGTATTTTTGTGACAATTTAAAATTAAAAAAATGGCAAATAATTTACTTGAAGGGAAGAGAGGGGTAATCTTTGGTGCCCTCGATGAAAAATCAATAGCTTGGAAAATAGCTGAACGGTGCGCTGAACAAGGTGCCAGGTTTACCTTAACCAACGCTCCCGTGGCTTTAAGGTTTGGTGAACTCGATAAACTTGCCGAAAAATTAAACGCAACCATTATTCCGGCCGACGCAACAAGTGAGGAAGATTTGCAGCATTTGTTCGTCAAGTCTCAGGAAATCTTAGGAGGTAAACTAGATTTTGTTCTCCATTCTATTGGTATGTCTTTAAATGTTCGTAAAAAAAGAGATTATACCGATTTGAACTATGACTATATGCTCAAAACGTTTGATATCTCCGCGATCTCCTTTCATAAAATGATGCAATCTCTTTGGAAATTAGATGCTATGGCAGAAGGAGGCTCCATCCTGGCGCTTACCTATATTGCCGCTCAACGTGTTTTTCCAGATTATAACGAAATGGCTGAAAGTAAGTCTTTGCTGGAATCTTTCGCGCGCAGTTTTGGTTATCATTGGGCCGTAAAAAATAAGGTGAGAGTGAATACCGTTTCTCAATCTCCAACGATGACAACGGCAGGTTCTGGTGTAAAAGGATTTGATGTTTTCTTTGATTATGCCGATAAAATGTCTCCTCTTGGAAATGCCTCCGCTGAGTCTTGTGCCGATTATTGTGTTTGTCTGTTCTCCGATTTTACACGTATGGTGACCATGCAAAATTTATACAACGATGGTGGCTTTTCTAACATGGGCATGAATCCGGCTTTATTGGATCTCTAAATGCAAAAATGGTTTTTTAGGCTTCTTTCATTGGCTATCTTATTGATAGCCAATTGTGAATTACTTTCCCAGCGACCTAACTTTAGTAATTCAGGGAGTGGAGGCGGTTCTTCTATGGGGCGTTCCGGCGGTACAGGGGGGAATCAAAGGGACATTGAACCCGATACTTTTCCCATGTTCTTTCATTACCCGGGGGATAAAAATAAAGTGTATCCTTTCTTAGATAGTAGTTTAACCAACGATTTTCATCAGCACGATCCCGCCAGAAAACCGTCTTTCGAATATTTTAATCTAGGTTATCCAGGCTCTCCCGCTTATCCAATTTATTATAAACCCGTTCAAAGAAAGGGCTTCGATCTTGGTTTACACGCTTTTGATCTCTATTTATTAACGGCAGACAGAGTGCCTGCTTATTCATTGAAGCGCGCTTTTACTCAAACTTCTTTTTATCAGACGGGGGAGCAAAATGATGGTTTCTTTGGTATTCAGTTCAGTAGGAATTTTGCTCAGGGCATTAATTTCTCCATCGATTATAATAGGTTGAATCAAATTGGAAACGCCTCTCATTTTAGTAATCAGAAAAGTCGTACCTCCTCATTGGGAATAAATTTTTGGATTAAGCCAGAGAAAGGTAGGTATGAAAGTTACCTGATCTTGGCGCAAAATGGAATACTACAAAGGGAAAATGGAGGTATTATCACTTTACCTGACCCCGGTGCCGATTTTTTTTCGTTAAGCCTAGCTACCGTTCAATTGAAAAATGGAGCATCTGAAATGAAACAGCAAGAGTTTTGTATCAGACAATTTTTCACTATTCTACCCCAAAAACCTGCGCCCGTTAACATCGATTCTCCCCTTTTAAACAGAGTAACTGATTCTTTATCTCTTCGTCCAAGGCCTATTCCTCCCGTGAAACCTGACACATTGACAGGGGGATATTTAAAACTGGCACACAGATTGGGTTGGAAAAATAGTTTTTACCTGTTTTATGACGACGCCATCACAGAAAATAACATAAATAATTATTATAAATCATTTGCTACCGATTCAAGGGGATTAAGAAATAGAATTCAAGCTAATACATTGGACAATTCGCTTTATATTCAAACACAAATTGGAAAAAAGTGGATGGTCGATGTGGAGGCAGGGCTTTCCCAGCAATTACATTTTTTAAAACTTGAGCCAGGTGATTCCACCGTTCATAATCTTTCTCTTGACGGATCGGCTTCGTTAAAATACAGTGAACGATTATCGTTAAGTGGTAAAGCTAATTTTCAAATTCTTGATAATAGAGGAGATTTTTTTATTTCAGGAGATATGAAGTTAGGGTTGGGGAAATGGGGAAATGTTCTCCTGACAGCATTTAACCAATTAGCCAGTCCTGATTTAATTCAGAAACAATTTTTCGTATCTCAACGCCCAATATGGGAGAATGATTTTAAAAAGGCTTTGACAACCCAGATTGGTGGTGAAATGGACATAAGCCGCTTTAAAAGTAAGGTAGGTTTGACTTTAACGCTCATTGATAACGCTATGTATTATAAGGTAGATGGACAAGCAGCGCAATTTGAGGCACCTTTGTCTATTTTTCAGTCTAGTTATAAGCAACAAATTCAATTTGGAAAACTCAGTTGGGAAGGGATTTTTGTGTTTCAAATAACTAATCGCGCGGATGTTATTTCTTTACCCCGTTTATGGACACGCCATACATTAAGTTTGAATACTCGTTTATTTAAGGTATTAGAGACAAGAATGGGGGTTGAATTTCGTTATTTCACGCCATTTTCTACTTATACTTACTTTCCACTAACCGCTCAATTTCAAATAAACGGAGGCAATCCCGATGCTCCGTATCCATTGTTAGACGCTTTTGCAAGCTTCAAGATTACAAAGTTTAGAATTTTTTTAAAATTCGAAGATATTTCAGCGGCGTTTCTGCAAACCAGATATTCGCAGGTACATCGTTATTATTTACCGACAGGGGGACTTCGTTTTGGATTTAAATGGCGGTTTTTACAATAGCTCCATTAATGTTTAGGTTGTAAAATCCAGGAAATGGCAAAAGTTCCCGCAGCTAGTAAAACAGCCATGGGTGTACCCGGTTTGACAAGCATAAGCAAGGTGCCAAGAAATAACAAGGCAAAAACCTGATAAAAATGAGCCCGAATTATAGAAGGAAGTGTGACGGCTGTTAGGGTAAATGGCCCGTTTTTATCCATTATTTTGTTTAGTGATTTATTTAATCGGAAAATAATAACGGGAATGATTAGCAGGGTGGTGATTATCGATATGTCCAGCCATCCTAAAAACCAGCCCCAACCCTCGTTTATCAGCCCAACACCTGAAATACTTAATAATAGGGCACCTACAGGAACGAGCCATTGAGAAAATATAGCTATTAACCAGGCTGTTTTTCTTTCTTCCAATGGCTTTTTAATCGCTGCCTGCGACATGAACAAGGAAAGAATGGCACCACCCCAAAGGAAAAGAGTTCCTACAATGTGTAATCCGTAAATTTTGTCGTGAAGGGTCATTTTATTAAAATTTAGTGCAAAATACAATTAGATTTTGGCAAGAAAAAATCAAAATTTTTCAATCTTTTCTCCAGGCTATGTAAGCAGCAAATAAGGCTAATATTCCTAGGCCATTGAAGGCGACGGAAAGAGAGAAAAGTTCGCCAATCATACCAATTATAGCTGGTCCCATCAGAAAACCAATGACACCCGAGGTGGTAATGCCAGAAATACCTTTTGTTGGATTGTCGGGATTTTTGATCGCGGATAAAACAAATAACAAGGGTATGATTAAAGAAAAACCTACGCCTGTTAAGGAAAAACCAGAAATTATACCTAGGGTAAAGGGTAGATTTGCTGCAACCAAAAGACCCACAGCACCGATTAAAATACCATATCGAACCAGTATAATAGGCTGGCAGTATTTTCGAATGTAATCACCTAAAAATCTCCCGCTTGCCATAGATATTGAAAATCCGGCATAGCCGAGCGTACTTAACATAACAGACACCTTCATTTCGTCCCTCAGGTATAATGTGCTCCAATCAGTTACTGCCCCTTCACAGACCATAACAATGAGTCCGATGACCATCAATTTTATAAGCCAGGGTTCAGGTAGATTGAATTTTTTACGAGCTTCCCGTTTTTGTAACGGTTGAAGTACTGCAAAATATCGATAAGCAAAAGCTACATAAATAGCCATAAAAATACCAATGACGGGTAGATGGATAGTTAAAGGTACTTGAGCAGTAGCAAAAACACCCGAGCTAATGATACCCAGGAAGCCCCCCAAGCTATACATTCCATGACAAGTGGCTAATATGGGTGTTTTGAGTTTAATTTCCATTTGACTGGCTGCGGCATTAATTGAGACATTCAGCCAGCTATTTGCAGCACCCATAAAAAATAAAATACCAGTAAGTGTCCATTGATGATTTGCAAAAGGTATTAATAGAATACCCAGGCTTAAAAGCCAGCAACTTAGACTTATAACCAAAGAGGGTTTCCATTTTTCACAAATGCTTGACGCCATTTGAGCACCTACAAAAGCGCCTAAGGCCATACCAAAAAAACATAAGCCGATATCGCTATCTGATAAATTGAGTAAACGCTTTGTTTCAGGGATTCGTCCTATCCAATGTCCGAAACCAAAACTTAAGATAGTGAAGCCAATGGTTATGGGAAATAATACAGGATGATCCTTGTGGTGACGCCAAATAACAAACATTTTTCCGCAAAATTAATCTTTCTCACTGTAATTTCAAGAATATTTATGGTATCAAATGAGTAAACTATTGGGCTGGTTGAGTCGTTTTTAAAAGGATGAAACCACAATTAGAGAAAATAAATCCAGGTTTTGGACATTCGTTTACCCTGAGATCTTTTATTCAGTCACCAGAGAAGGAGGGGCCACATTGGCATTTTCACCCTGAATTTGAAATAGTTTATATAAGTAACGGAAAGGGGAAACGACATATCGCTAACCACATATCGTATTATTCAGAGGGAGACCTCATTTTTTTGGGACCGAATCTGCCTCATTTTGGATTCACTGAGGAGATGGCTCAAGGTGAAATTGAAATCGTTGTTCAAATGGAAGAAGGATTTCTTGGACCTGACTTTTTTTCAATACCTGAAATGACCTTGGTAAACCAGCTTTTCGAAAGATCGAAAAAGGGCGTCATTTTTCACGGCGAAACAAAGAAAATGGTGGGGGACTTACTCATTTCCCTGCTGGAGGTGGATCATTTTAGCAAATTATTGGGACTATTAAAAGGCTTACAAATGATGGCCGTTTCCGATGAGTATGATTTACTTCAGGTTGAAGGTTTTTCCCTTGAAGTGAATGCTCAGCATCTCACCAGAATGGAAGCCATTTATCGTTATGTGGACCAGAATATCGGTGACGAAATACATTTAGAAATCGCCGCAGAAAAGGTAAATCTGTCAGTGCCAGCTTTTTGTAGGTATTTTAAAAAATTAACAGGAAAAACTTTTTCTCATTTTGTAAATGAAGTTCGTATCGCCCAGGCAGCAAGTTTGCTAAAAGAAGAGCATTTATCTATTTCAGATGTATGTTTTGCTTGTGGATTCAATAATTTGTCTTATTTTAACAAACAATTTAGAGAAATCACCGGCCTTCCCCCTAAAGCCTACAGAGCATCTAATAAAAAGTTAATATCTGATCAATAGAAATGGCAACACCCTCATCCCGTTCTGCATTTTTTGCCTATGCCACTTGTTTTTTACTCGGGTATAGCCTTTTTTTTTCTTGCGTAAAAACAGAGGTTAAAAATAATCTTTGCCAATCATGGCAGTATAATTTATCGGCAACGAGAGTAGAACTTGAAAATAGAAAGGCTTCTGTCAAAACACAGGAGTTAATGGAAACGTGGATGCTCGAGAAGCAGTTTACAGAATTGAAATTTTCCAAAGATGGAACTTTTCAGATGAAATGGAAGGATTTGTTGACCACAGGAACCTGGAAATTTAAAAAAAGAGGGAAGGAAATTCAAATAGTTATAGGTGAACAGAAGCAATTATTAACCATTGATTTGATAACACAAGATAGCTTGATAATAACGCCAATTACCGAAGAATTTGAATTTACCCGTGTTTTATTGATTAAGAACTCATAAGGATTTTCTTAAAATCAATTTCATCCTCAATAGTTTTTTCTGTTTGAAGCCAAGGATTCAACACTTTATAATCTACTTCATTGTATTCATATATACTCCAATCGTTATACATATATTCCAGAGCGGTTAAGCTTTCTACCCAATCTCCAGAGTTCATATAGGTTATTTCACCAGAGGAGGTTTGTACTTTCTTTAACTGAGCTTTGTGTATATGTCCGCAAACAACATATTGACAACCTTGTTTTGCCGCTACATCGATGGCTGTTTGCTCAAAATCATCTACAAATTTCACTGCTTTCTTAACACTCTCTTTTATCTTCTTCGCGAATGAAAGAGGGTTTAAACCCAATGATATTCTTAATCTGTTAATAAATCTGTTTAAAACGATGAGCCAATCGTAACTTTTACCGCCCATTTTAGCTAAAAATGGCGAAAGGTTAATAGAAAAATCAAAAACGTCGCCATGAAAAATTAGGTATTTTTCTCCTTTTATTTCTAGTTCCAATTTATCTCTTAGGTGAATATTTCCATTGTTAAAATCGCTGTAATGTCTCAGGGCGTCGTCATGATTACCTGTCAGGTAGTAGATTTCCGTACCCTTTGATGACATTTTAAGTAATTTTTGTATTATTTTTAGGTGATCAGTAGGGAACCAATTTTTTTTAAATTGCCAGATATCTATAAAATCTCCATTTAAAATAAGGGTTTTGGGTTTAATACTACCCAGATAATTTAATAATTCTTTAGCATGGCAACCATAAGTGCCAAGATGAACATCGGAAATGATGGCGATATCTAGTTCTCTTTTCATTCATATATAATTTATACAAATTTGAATATTTATTGTTAATCTAATGTAAATAGTATATTATGAAAAGATTAAAAAGATAGCTTCACATTGAGGTTTGGGGTTATTCCTAACATTTGTAATTCGGTACCTACCACCAATTCTTTTGACGTTGGGGCTGATTTAAGTTGATAAGGTAATTGGAATATAAATTGTCTGTATTTGACATTTTTCCTATTAAAAATATTAAATATGGAACCTTCAATGGATAAATTAGTGCTTTGTCCTAACTTAAAATTTATGCTTGCACCTAAATCAAAACGTTGATAATCCTCTAAATAGCTTAATCTATCCAATGGATTAACAACATCACGTCGGTTGTTAGGCATATTTGACATGGGATTGCCTGGATTTGGTGGCTTAGGATTATTCTGCATTTTGTCATTATTCTCCAATATTTTGGATAGGTCGGTGTAGGGCTTTCCGCTGGCAAAGTTATAAGTAGCAAAAAAATCAAATCTGCCAATTTGCAGATTACCATTTATTTTCAGTTGATGTCTTCTATCGTTTGAGGATGGGAATGGGATGCCATTTCCAATTTCCTTAAATTGGTTGGTTGATTTACTCAAGGTATAGGCAACCATTCCTGTAAAGTATTTTCCTGTATGTTGAATGAAAAAATCCATTCCTTTTGTTTGTCCTTTCCCATCATATAGGATGAAACTCTGTGGTCTTTGTGTACTATCCGGATTATTCACATTGTTTACAGCTAAGGCTTGTTCCAAAACACCCTGACTATTTTTTTGATAAATTTCAACATCAAATTCCCAATTGTTCCATTTTGCATTAACACCAATCATTGAATTATTACTGCTTAATACGGGAAATTGTTGATTGCTTAAAACCCAATAACCATAATTTCTGCCATACCGATCTTCATGATTTAGCTGCCTCAAAAATTGATAATACCTTCCAAATGAGCCTTTTACAGAAAATGGAGTATTTGATTTATGATAGTTTACATCGATACTTGGAGAAAAATACATTTTCTGAGCATATAAATTTAATCTGCCACCGACATTAAATGTCCAATCGTTCATATCTTGGTTTAACTCAACAAATGCTGCGGATTGCAACGCTTCGTTTTGACCAGTTAAGGGTTTAACCCTGTCTTGTCTGATATCGTAATTAACTTGATTATTAGTAGTTTGAAAGCCATAAATCCAGGATTGTTCCTTTGAAACAGTATATCTGCTAATCCATTTTAAATCCTGGCCGGCAACTTTATTGAAATGGGTATTTTCAAAATTATAAATCTTATCTACTTTTCTATCCTCAACAAATTTAAAATCATTGATTATAGTGGCATTATTTTGAAATTCAGTAATAGAGATATGTAGGGTATGTTGCCAGTTTTCAGATGGATTAAAATTCCATAAAAGGGAAGAACCGATATTATTCCAATCTGCTATTTCCTTAAAATATTCCTTACGATAATAGTATGATTTCCCAACTTCCGTTTTTATGGATTTATTGTAGGAATAGTCCATCTCGTCATAGCCATAAAAAAAGGCTACCTGTAACTTTTGCTTGTCGCTTATTTCCCAATTCCATTTACCCTGGAGGTCATGGAATTTAAAATTTGGATTATAAGCGGCTATTTCCTTGGTGACTGTTTCTTTTGGATCAAGAGGTTTTACAACGGGGGTAACAATTTGTTCCTGAAGTGCGCCAAATAATTTCGAATCACCAAGATTTCCATAAGTGGTTCTTCCAGAGAATAAAATGGTTTGTTTAGGAGCAATTTTCCCTTGAAGCACTGCTTGAGATGTCAGTAAATTACTACTTATTTTTCCTGATAACTTAATATTCTCTGAAGGAGACAGCGTATTCATCTCTATAATCGAAGCGGTTTTTCCTCCATAAGACACAGGTAAGGCATTTTTAAATAATTTCACCTCTTTGATGGCATCCGAATTCACCAGACTAAACATGCCTGAAAAGTGGGTCACGTTGTAAAGCGTTATACCATCAAGAATGAGGAGATTTTCGTCTCCATTGGAACCTCTTACTTTTAACTCGGCAGACAAATCATCATTTGATGAAATACCGGGTAATTGTTGAAGGCTTCGAAGTATATCATTTCCGGCAGCAAAAGAGGGCATTTTGCCCCAGAAGCTAGGATTTAAATGGGAAGAAATTCCTCCTGATGTATTTATTAAGTCCGGAATTTTTGCACTGATTTCTATAAGTGGTAGTGCGCTTAATTTTGGAACTAATCTTAGGATAACATCCTCTTTATTTGAAGAAAATGTCAATATTTTAGATTCATACCCAAGATATCTGAAAGTAACAGGACGGTTTATGCTTACATTTAGGTTGAACCTACCGTTTTCATCTGAGGAAAAACCTTCCCCATTTTCTCCAACAACATCGCCGAAAGGCAGTATTTCGCCTGTCCAGGCATCTATCAATTTACCCTTAATTTTAACGGTAGCAAGTTCAATGGAAGGCTCTACTTTTGTTGCTGTTCTTTTCCTAAGGAGGATTTGACCATCCAATGCCTGAAAATACTCTAAGGGAAGGGAGGCGCTTATTAATTGGAGGGCACTATGAATATGTTCAGTTGTCAAAATTCTTTTATTCAGGCTGAGCGTTTTTATTACTTCGGGGTCATATCCAAATCTTATATTGAACCTAACTTCAAGAAGGGGTAAAACCTTGGTGAGTAAAATTTCGGGATTATTGGATTGGGCATTCACAAAGGAAGAGCAAATTCCCAAAAAGAGGAATGAAAAAATAAATACAATTGTTTTGATAGATGTTAGTCTATTCAACCACTGATTTTTGTACAATATATTTCCCATCCTTTTTTTCAGCTTTCAAGTTTAGCGGCCATAATATATTAAAAAGGGCAGATGCTATGTTTTTATTGTCAAAAGAAGTGGTGATAACCCTTTTTTCCTCAGATTCAGGCAAATGAATGACCGCATCATATTGTCTTGATAATTCCGCAAGAACCTCTTTCAATGAGGCATTTTGAAAATAGAACAAACCATTACGCCATTGTAAACCCTCATTTATATCAGTTGGTTGAGCATCCTGTAATATTTCACCTGGAAGTTTAGCTGTTTTTTTCCCTTTGGTAAGATAAACCGCTTTAAATTGATCACTAACCTTCACCTTTCCGGTATAGCAAAATACAGTTAATTTTTTATCTCTGCTTTGGACATTGAAGGTAGTACCCAGGACAGTTACGATTCCTTCTGTAGTAACCACAGAAAACGTATTGCCTTTTGATACTTTAAAAAAGGCCTCTCCTGTTAATTTGACTTTCCGTCGGGTATTAAATCTATTCCCACTATAAACAACCTTGGTTCCGGCATTTAATGTAACCTGAGAATGATCTGGTAGAGTTATCGTAGCTATTTCAGCATTATCTGTTTTAAAGGTTTCAACCTGGGGTAAAAGACCAATAACCAAAAAAATAAGGACAGCAGCAGCTGAAGCAGCGTATAAAAAGATGGATCTGAAAGGACGTATTTTTCCTTTTTCAGTGGTCGCATTATCTATTTTATTCCAGATTCCATCGAGATAGGCCTTTTCCACCGGTGAATCATTTGTGCTGAAATGCTCAATTAATTTCTTTGCGGCCGCAGTATCTTCCATAATTTCGGGATTTTGTCGAATTTTTTCTTCCCAATCATTGGCATCTTGCCAGGAATTATTTTTTACCCAGCGAATGAAAGATTCATCCTCTATAATCTCTTTAAATGAAGGTAATCGTTCTTCCATAGCTTATTGTAAAAAAAGTTCATCTAAATAAATTTTTCTATTTTGGGAATGGTAGGTTAATTTACAACTTCCGTTTCCACTTTGCATCATACTGACACAGGTACCATCTTTGTTTTTTGTATCTAAATGTCGTCGATCTAAGGCGCAATGTCCCAGTTCATGGAAAATCACGTACTCTTTCTGCAATAAATCAGATTTCGCCCAGAATAAACTATCAATAACCAAGTGTTTAGACCCTGAGGTGTTTTGGTTACACCGTCCCAATACTCCTTCTGTGTCAATATCGGTTATACTACCTGTAACATTAGCTAAGGTCATATTTTGGCCCCTTAACATACCTTCTTGTTTGAAAGATTCAAAGAAAAAAATTAATCTTTCGTCCACTTCAGGTGCAATTAAATTATCTTCTTTCTGACAGGAAAGAAATGAAATAAACAAGAATGGGAACAAATGAATTTTTTTCATTAAAAATATTTACACAGTTAATTATATGTTAAGAAGCAATAAAATGGAATTTTGTACTCATTCATTAAGTCTATTTTAAAAATAAAAAAATAAGTATGAAAATAGATATCATACTTTTCCTTAAAGCCTCCAAAGCGCGCGTGACCAAATTTCTTGCAGACTGGTAATTTAGTCCCATGATTTCAATTATCTGATCGTAGTCCATCTCACCATAAAACTTCAGATATAAAATTTCTTGTTGCCGACTACTCAATTTACTTATGGCAGAGGATAATTCTTTTGACCGAAGTTCCGTCTCCTCATTTTCAATCCAACTATTTTCCACAGAAAAAGAAATGTCATTTTTAATATCGGTTTCAGGATCTAAGGTTTGGGTTTTAAGACTTTTATTGAGATCCTTAATTAGCCTTCGTCTAAAAGAAACATATAGGTATTTTCTAATATGATCTGTTTGCCCTATCGTTTCCCTTGTTCGCCATAATTCTACAAAAAGATCCTGAAGACTGTCTGCAATAAGCTCTTTATCGGCAGTGAATTTTTTTCCATATTTGGCCAGGGCATCCGCCTCATTTCGGAAAATGGATTCAAGGGCATTTTTATTTCCCAACTTAAGTTGCTGCCAAAGTTGGGTATCATCCGAAAATGTGTTTGACATAATAATGAGGCGTCAGAAGGAATGGTTTCAAAAGGAATATGGTAAAATTAAAATTATTTTAATAATAATGAGTACAAAATAAACGGTGGCGTCTTATCTAAGTATAAAAATAATATTCCAGAACGCAAAACGAGAAATTATGTTAAATCAAATGTTTAAATTAGGAAGTTTGGTAGCCATTTGTGTTACCCTTTTATTTACAGGTTGTGAGCAAATGGATGCTGACATTGCAATGAGTGAAGATTTCAATCCGACAGAAAAGCTAGCCTTTGGTGTAGCAGGACATGAGGGAGCGGGACCAAAAGGGGGACCCAAAGGCTTTGGAAAATGTTTTGACATTGTTTTTCCAGTTACCGTAATTTATCCTGATAAAACAACCAAAGAGGTTGCCAGTAAGGAGGCCTATATGACCTTAATTAAAAGCTGGAAAGAAGCAAATCCTGCAAGTAAAGAAAGACCTACGCTAGCTTTCCCTTTTGAAGTTACCCTGGAAGATGGCAGCATGGCTACCATTGAAAATGAAGACGGGTTAAAGACCTTAGCTATGAGTTGCCGTCCTGAAGGTGGAAAAAAGGGGGGTATTTGCGGTGGTTGTTTCACTCCAGTTTTTCCTGTAACTATATCATTCCCTGATGGTACATCTAAAGTAGCAGCATCAGCTACAGATTTTAAAGCTCAATTAGACGCATGGAGGGCGGCGAATACAAGTTCAACGGGTCACCCACAGATTACTTTTCCTTATTCTGTAAAATTGAAATTAGACAGTAGTATCGTAGTGTTAAAAAATGCAGATGACTTGAAAGCTTTGATGGCTGCTTGCAAAGAGGAAAGACCTCACAGACCTTCTTGCTTTAGTGTCGTATTTCCTGTGACCATTGTTTATCCAGGCGGTAAAGAGGAGAGTGCTACGGATCAGAAAGATTTTGTTACTAAGGTCAGAGCTTGGAGAACAGCTAATCCTACCGCAACGGGGCGTCCCGAAATGAAGTTTCCACTAACCGTGAAGTTTACAGACGGAACAACCAAAGTGGTCAATTCAAAAGAAGATTTAAAAACTACTGCCAGTGCATGTAAAGGTTAAATAGGTTTTTG
>CAMDWC010000029.1 GCA_945878825.1 Haliscomenobacter hydrossis DSM 1100 | reverse complement strand
CCGGATTTAGTGTGAAAGGGAAGGTCTATTTGCGTTAAATCGCCGGTAATAATACATTTCGCAGAAGGGCCTAATCTGGTAAGGAACATTTTAATCTGCATGGTAGTGCAGTTTTGTGCTTCATCGAGTATGATAAAAGCATTGTCCAGCGTACGTCCCCGCATGAATGCAAGAGGGGCAATTTCAATGACGCGAGTTGTCATAAATTGCTGTAATTTTTCAGCTGGGATCATATCGTCGAGGGCATCATAAAGTGGCCGTAGATAAGGATCTACTTTCTCTTTTAAGTCGCCGGGTAGGAAACCTAAACTTTCACCTGCTTCCACTGCAGGACGGGTAAGTATGATTTTTTTTACTGTTTTATTTTTTAATGCCCTGACAGCCAATGCAACAGCCGTATATGTTTTACCAGTACCTGCGGGACCAATGGCAAAAACGATGTCATTTTTTTCTGAGCTTTCTACCAGGAGACGCTGATTTTTAGTTTTTGCCCTGATAGGTTTACCCTCACGGCTATGTAAGATTGTTTTATTGTCATCTGCAGCTGATAATTTATGTTCAAAAGGATTTTTGTCTTGCAATAAATCTTCGACCATTTGATTAGTCAGTTCAGCATGTTCTTTTAATAATCTTACCATCCATTCAACCTTGTCTTTTACTCTCTGAGCAATTTTTTTGTCTCCAACAATCTTGAAGTTATTTCCTCGGAAAGTTAATGAAACCTCGGGAAAAGCTTCTTTAAGTAGATTGAAACGGACATTATTTTCACCAAATAATTGAACGGGATCAGTGTTCTCAAAAGTAAGTATTATCTCACTTTGAGAATGGAGCGAATTTTCTTTCAAAGATTGTATTATTTTTAGGCTAAATTACAACTTTTGCACTAAATGAAGCAAAGAGATTAGAAAAAAGTACTAAAAATTATGGCTGTAGTAACCATCATATCTGATTTGGGAAAAAATAATCATATTATTTCTCTCATTAAAGGGGCTCTTTTACATGCCGAGCCCATTCCAGTTATTGTTGACATATCACACGAGATTAACAGTTTTGATATTGTTCAGGCCGCGTTTATTGTCGCTCAAAGCTGGCGATCCTTTCCCGTCGGAACAATCCATATTATCGCCGTCAACGATTTACCTGAAGCCCATTTAGATTGGATGATTATGGAAAGAGAGGGACATATTTTCGTTATGCAAAATAACGGAATGAATAGCTTGATTTTTACAGACGAACATGCCATCATTTACACACTTCCCGTTGTAGAAGGACCTTTTTTTATACTTCCTACATTATTGCGAAATATCATGTATCAATTAAGTATGAAAAAATTACTGTCTGAAATTAAAGATCTTACGCTTACAAATGAGGTTGTAAAACGATACAAGTTTCAACCCATTTCCGTCGGAAATATAATAAGGGGTTCTGTTTTGTATATTGATTCATTTGACAATGTGATAACCAATATTTCTAAAGATTTATTTGAGACTTTCAGTGACTCCCGTCCATTTAATATTAGAATGAGAAGTCATCTGCCGCTTACTGAAATACAAAAAAATTATTCAGATGCTCCGCTGGGTGAAATTCTTTGTCTTTTTAACACCGCTAATTTATTGGAGATTGCCATTAATATGGGAAAAGCATCTACCTTGTTCGGGTTGAATCCGGGTGAAATTATTCAAATTGAATTTGAAGAAAAAAACTAATTGTATTAAATATTTAAAAACAAAGGAATGATTGAAATATTGGCCTTGGAAAATTATGATGTTTTTGTGGGAAATTGTACGGAATCATTATCTGTTTTTTTGTCGCGATATTCCCAAAGAAAAGTGGTTGTTTTAACGGATGAACATACGCATACATTTTGTTTAGACAGGATAAGGCCTTTACTTCCTGTTGAAATGCTTGAAATTTCAATTCCTGCTGGCGAAGTCCACAAAGACTTAAATACTTGTCAGTTTATCTGGGGAAAACTGTTGGAATTTGGCGTTAACAGGAATGATTTGATGATAAATCTTGGTGGTGGTGTGGTAGGAGATATGGGTGGATTCTGTGCATCGACTTATAAAAGAGGAATTGATTTTATTCAAATTCCTACCACCTTGCTTTCTATGGTGGATGCTTCCATCGGCGGTAAATTGGGGATTGATTTTAAAGGGGTTAAAAATAGTATTGGGGTGTTCAAAGATCCAAAAGCTGTTTTTGTAGATCCTTTTTTCCTTGATACCTTGCCAAAAAGAGAGCTAAGAAGCGGTTTTGCAGAAATTATTAAGCATGCCCTTATTTCAGATGAATTTCTTTGGGAACAAATTAGTAGTATTAATATTCATACGGAAAAAAACTGGATACCCATTATTGTGGATTCTTTGAAGGTTAAACAAAAAATAGTGGCCGAAGATCCTTTTGAAAAAAACATTCGGAAAGCATTGAATTTTGGTCATACCATAGGACATGGTATCGAGGGGGTTATGCTTCATAAAGAAAATTCTTTATTGCATGGCGAAGCAATAGCCATTGGCATGGCTATCGAGTCATGGTTATCTTTTCACAAGGGATTTCTGTCAGAGGAAGAATTTATTTCTATCCTTGTTTTTCTAAAAAGAACGTTTGATTTACAACCCATAAACGAGGAATTCATAGATGATTTTATTTTGCTCATGAAAAATGACAAGAAAAATGAATCCGATGATCTTCACTTCGCAGTGGTTGGACCTATTGGAAAAGTACATATTGACTTTGTGCGCGATGTTCCTTTTGTGAAAAAAGCCCTGGAAATTTATAATCATAATTTGTTGCAGTAAGGGAAGGACTAACTATTTACTATATTTACGGAGAAAATTACTTCTATGCGTAAGCTTTTTGCCTATTTACTAAAAGACAGTCCTACTGAATCGATTACCTTTTGGACTACGCTTACATGGCGTTTTCTTTTCATTGGTTTTGGAATGGCTTTCCTTATATTTATATTGTTGTCTTTTAGTGAATTACCTTCTGTAAAGGAATTAGAGAATCCGAATAACGAATTAGCTTCTCAAATTTTTTCAACCAATGGTACTTCTTTGGGTAATTTTTATATTGAGAACAGAGTTCCCATAAAATTTTCAGATTTACCCCCTCATTTAGTAAATGCGCTATTAGCTACAGAAGATGAACGATTTTATTTGCATAATGGCATCGATTTTGAGGCTTTAGGCAGGGTAATGATTAAAACAATAGTTCTCAGAAAAGAGAGTTCAGGTGGGGCAAGTACACTTACACAACAATTAGCAAAACAACTTTTTACGAAAAATCCTTCTACTAATAAGTTAGAACGTATCGTCCAAAAATTAAAGGAATGGATTATTGCCGTGAGATTGGAACGGAATTTCACTAAAGATGAAATTATAGCCCTCTATTTAAATAAATTTAGTTTTATAAATGGTGCTTTTGGTATTAAAGCGGCATCCGAAATTTATTTCGGAAAGTCACAAGAAGATTTAACGGTTCCCGAATCGGCTACCCTCGTCGGAATGCTCCAGAATCCAAGTTTATATAATCCACTTAGAAGACCTGAACGGGTAATTAAACGAAGAGAAGTCGTACTAAAACAGATGACAAAAAGGGGCTTTTTAACAGAGGAAGAATATGAAAAATATCGAACGCAGGACTTGGGAATTAACTTCAAACCAAGAACACATATTGATGGGATTGCTACCTATTATCGCATGGAACTGGCAAAGCAAGTCAAAGAAATTCTTTCCAAAAGCGAACATTTTAAATCTGGAAATCAGCCTTACGATATTTATAAGGATGGCCTGAAAATATATACTACCATTGATGCTGATATGCAAAAATTGGCTGAGGAGTCCATGATTGAACACATGGCCTTAGTTCAAAAAAACTTTCAGCGGGAATGGGGAAAAACAGATCCGTGGACGTATAAATCAAATTCAAAACTTGAGATTTCGGTGGCCACGCGTCAAAAAACATTGATACGGTTGATGAGAGAAACAGAATCTTATCAAATCATTAGAGATAAGTATCTCGGAGATATTCTTCCTCAAATAAGTAAAAAATTTGATGTTAGGTTTCCTGAAAATGATATCCTGATTGACTTATTAATGGAGGAAGTAAAACAGCCAGGAACTTTGATAAAGCGTGTGAATGCCAGACTTAGTATCAAGGAGGATGTAAATACCTATTTAAGTATTCTTCGGGATCCCTTGTTTAATACTTTGCGGAAACAGTGGGATTTGATGCAAAGTAAAGTGAAGCAGCACTTTAACACACCTGTTAGTATGCGTGTTTTTACTTATGAAAAAAGAAATATCCCTCAGATTTCAGAGAAGGACCGATGGGAAAAGGATACGATGATGTCGCCGCTGGATTCTATAAAATATCATCGTCAGTTTTTACAAACGGGTATATTAGGCGTAGATCCCAGAACCGGGCACGTTAAGTTTTGGGTAGGAGGTATCAATCATAAGTATTTTCAATACGATCATGTCGATATAAACAGGCAGGTGGGATCGTCATTTAAACCTTTTGTTTATGCTACGGCTATAGCGGCACAAGGCCTTTCTCCTTGTTTTCAGGTACAGGATGTGGCAACTACTATCGCAGCAGCTGAAGGTCAGTTTGGATTAATAGAGGACTGGACGCCCAGTAATTTCGACAATAAATACACGGGTGAAATGTTAACGCTGAAAGAAGGTTTGAAAAAATCGACGAATACCGTTTCTACCTTTTTAATGAAAACAATCGGAAATGTTGAACCAGTGAGAGGTTTGATTCATAATATGGGCATTGATTCATCAAGCAGAAGAAATGGAACGGGTGAATTGAGGGTACCAAAATCACCCTCCATTTGTTTGGGTGCTGCCGATTTAAGTGTGATTGAAATGACGGGTGCCTATACTACTTTTGCTAACAATGGTGTGTTCAACAGACCATTACATATATTAAGAATTGAAGATAAAAATGGTAAGCTTATTTATGAAGGTTATCCGGAGGAAAAACGTGCCATTCCGTCTGATCCTAATTATGTGATGGTTGAAATGTTGAAATATGCTGGTGGAATGGGGGGACTCAAAAGTGAGGCAGGGGGTAAAACAGGTACTACCAATGATTTTGTAGACGGCTGGTTTATGGGTATAACCCCTGGATTGGTCATAGGTACCTGGGTAGGAGCGGAAGATAAATGGGTGCATTTCAGAACCTCGTCTAACGGACAGGGTGCCAGAATGGCAAAGCCATTTTTTGTTTCTTTTATGAAAAAACTGGAAGAGTTGAAAAATATAGATTATGACCCCAGTCTTCGATTCTTAAAACCTTCAGGTGAATTTAGTATCGAAATGGATTGTAACAAAGTGAATAATGCCAATAGAATCAATTCCTCTAATGTGGAAAATGAATTTGGGGAGGAAGAGTTTTAAATATTAATTTGACGGTTAATTTTTATGTTTATGATTGATTTAAAAATAAGGCTGAGTTTCTTTATCGTTTCTTTGCTCACTTTAGTATCCTGCATTCCAGAAATGCCAGAGGAGGTTATTTTACGCATTCGGCCCCAGTCGAAATTATGGACTAACTCAACATTTAAAAAAATTTACCATTTTCAAGATAAATTATTGACGGACAGTCTTATCCCTTATCTTAGCGATGGTGATCCAACCTGGCGGGTACAGTCAGCAAAAGCATTTGCCTCAATAAAAGACGCCAAAGCCATTGAATTTCTTTGTCCGTTATTGAAAGATACTGTCATGGAAGTGAGGTTTGCCGCTGCTTATTCTTTGGGTCAAATAGGTGATAATGCCGCTGAAAATTGCCTGATAGATGCTTTCGACCCTTCTTCTAATGATGGTCAATTACTCAAATTAAACGGTATTATTTTAGAGGCTTTAGGTAAATGTGGGTCCGAAAGGATCATGAAATATTTAAGTTCAATATCCACCTACCTTCCTGGCGACACAGCGCTGCTTATGGGTCAGGTTTTAGGTTTGTACCGCTTTGGTATGAGGGCCATGCATTCTGACGAAGGTACAAAGCGCATGGTATCAATGACTATCAATAATCAATATCCACAGGAAGTAAGATTGATGAGTGCGCATTATTTAGCAAGAACCAGAAATCTAACATTGGATACTTTCAAAAATGAACTTATTCCTCAATTTCAAAGAGAAAAAAGTGCTGAAATTAGAATGGTTTTGGCCACCATATTGGGGAGAATTAATAGGATTGACGCTGAAAATGCTTTATTGGGTGGGTTTAATCTTGAAAATGATAGTCGGGTAAGAATCAATATACTGCGCGCGCTTAAAAATAAAAATTATGAATTTTCCAGAGTCGTTGCTTATAAAAGTCTGAAAGCAAGCGACCAAAGCCTAAGTAGAGAAGCAGGGTCTTTCTTTTTGGAAAATGGGGTGGCGAAGGAAGCAAAAACTTATTGGAACCTTACAGCTGATTCATTACTTAGCTGGCCCGTTCGCGCTTTACTTTACGCCGCTGCAAACAGGCATTTGAATCAACGGGATTCGTTGTCTAAGGAAAAATATAAATTAAACGCCGAAATTAAAAATCAGTATATTAAAGCTGAAAGTGCAGAAGCTAAAGCCGCTTATTTGAAAGCATTGGGTGAACATGGTTGGAACTATAGGTATATAAATCAACAAATGTGGGAGGCCAAAAACTATGTAGTTAAAATAGCCTCCGCGGAATCATTAGCTTCTTTATGTTCAGCGGTGAATTTTGATAAGCAGTTTAGGAAAAACAGAAAATACGTTGAAAAGGATTTAGCTATTATGCTCAAAAACGCCTTTTTGATGAATGACGCGGGAGTGAGTGCGGTGATTGCAGGGGCTTTAAGGAATGAGGATAGAGGCTTCAGAAATATTTTGCCAGAAACTTCCTTCCTCGATTCAGCATTATTGAAGCTGGTTCTTCCTAAAGAACAAGAGACAAAGCAGGAAATTGAAATGACCAAGGCTTTTTGGAAAGGAATTAATGCGCCCATTATAGAAAAACCTACTTTCAATCATCCAATAAACTGGGGTATTCTGGCCAATGTAACTCAACAGGTTGAGGCAACTATTACGCTTAAAAAGGGGACTATCGTTCTTGCTTTATTTCCTGATATTGCCCCGGGCACCGTAGCCAATTTCATAGCATTGAGTAAATCGGGATTTTTCAAGGGTAAAAATTTTCATCGAATAGTCCCTAATTTTGTATCCCAAGGAGGTTGCCCCCGTGGCGATGGTTATGGTAGTTTAGCCTATTCCATTCGTTCTGAATTACCCCTGATTTATTACGACAGACCGGGATGTGTGGGTATGGCTTCTGCAGGGAATCATACTGAAGGGACTCAGTTTTTTATCACTCATTCTGCTACACCACACCTAGATGGTAATTACACGTTGTTCGGTGAGGTTAAAAGTGGGTTAAGCCTGGCGAGTCAAATTACGCCAGGTGATAAGATTATAAATATATCGATTAGAGAATAAACGAATAAAATGAAAAAAACGCCACTTTTTGAGCGACATATTGAAGCAAATGCCAGAATGGCTCCCTTCGCAGGTTACGAGATGCCTATTTCTTATAAGGGCATTAATGAAGAGCATCATGCCGTTCGGAATAATGCAGGATTGTTTGATGTTTCTCACATGGGAGAATTTATTGTTAAAGGAAAAGAAGCGCTATTATTGGTTAATGAACTTACGTCAAACGATGCTTCTATACTTGGCCCCGGGGACATTCAATATTCTTGTTTTCCCAACAATAATGCTGGCATTATTGATGATTTATTAGTTTACAGGCTCTTTGAAGATCAATGTTCTGAAGGGGAGCAAGCTTTTATGTTGGTTGTCAATGCTTCTAATATTGAGAAAGATTTTAATTGGGTGAAAGAACATAATCGTTTTGATACCCGTCTTATTGATATTTCTGAAAAAACAGCGCTCCTGGCGTTACAGGGTCCTAAAGCCATCCTTCTTTTACAGGAACTTACCGATATTGATTTAGCTCAGATTAAGTATTATTCCTTTAAAAAAGGAACCGTAGCAGGTATTCATAACGTTATTATTTCTGCCACTGGGTACACTGGTGCTGGTGGTTTTGAATTATATGTCGAAAACCAGAATGCCTTAGCTTTGTGGGATATTATCGCCGAAAAGGGACAAAAATACGATCTTCAACTCGCTGGTCTTGGTTGCAGGGACACGCTTCGTTTAGAAATGGGTTATTGTCTTTATGGAAATGATATAGATGATTCAACCTCTCCTTTGGAGGCTGGATTGGGTTGGATAACTAAACTGAACAAAGATCGTTTTACTCAAAAGGAATATCTCCTTCATCAAAAGGAAAAGGGAGTAAGTCGCAAATTAGTTGGTTTCGTATTAGAAGACAGGAGGGTTCCCAGGCATGATTATCCTATCTTGAACCTCAACGGTGAATCTATAGGCAACGTGACTTCTGGAACGATGTCCCCATCTCTTAACTATCCGATAGGAATGGGTTATATTGATTTGGGCGAAGCTATCATTGGAAACAGTGTTCAAATAAGCATGGGAAATAAAAGGTTGCCCGCTAGAATCGTCAAATTACCCTTTTGGAATAAAAAGAATGACAGTAACTAAGATTTAATCGAACAAATTTCAATTATTTCTATTAACCTTTTGTTAGGAAACTTAGAAATAGATTGAATATGGATGTAGTTGAAGGTAAAGAAAAATTTCTGCAAATTTGGGGTACTATGTCAACCCACTGGGGAATTAGTAGAGCCATGGCTGAAATACATGGGTTGTTGCTTCTTACTATTGATCCCATTTGTGCTGAAGATATTATGGAACAATTAAAAATGTCACGCGGCAATGTTCATATTAATTTGCATGCGCTGATGGATTGGCAGTTGATACAAAAAATATTAAAAGTAGGAGAGAGGAGAGAATATTTTGTGGCTGAAAAAGATATTTGGATTATGACGAGAAACATCATGATTCAAAGAAAAAAAAGAGAACTGGAGCCCATGTTAAAAAGTTTAGATGAACTTACCGATATCAACGGTTCGGGTGAAGAGGCGGAAAGCTTCAAGAAAATGATAAAGGAAATAAAAATGTTGAGCAATAAAGTTGACACGACGTTAGAAAGCTTGATTCATGCAGAATCACACTGGATTTTAGGAACTTTTCTAAAATTAATGAAATAAGGCAAAAAGATTGACTAAATCTTTCTGCCTTTTTCTATCCTTTATCTTTGGTTACCAAAAAAAGAGATAAGTCTATTTGCAATTTCCAATCCAATATTGTCTTGAGCTTCTAAAGTGGCCGCACCAATGTGTGGAGTTAATGAGATGTTTGGGTGCTCGAGAAGTTCTGCTTTAGGTGTTGGTTCGTTTTCGAAAACATCGAGGCCAGCACCAGCAACTTGTCCACTGGCGAGTGCTGCGAGTAATGCTGATTCGTCGATAGCACCACCCCGCGCAGTATTAATCAGGTAAACACCTTTCTTCATGGAAGAAATTTCTTCTGCTCCAATGAGTGGCTTACCTCCACCGAATGGAATATGTAAAGAAATAAAATCAGATTTTGCTAAAACCTCTTTGTATGGAACGGTAGGAACATGAATATTCATCGTCACTTTTTCGTTAGCAAATATATTTATATCAATATTAGCTTCATTAATCATTAAATCAGTCGGCAGTACATTCATGCCAAGAGCGAGACCTATTCTGGCAACTTCCTGACCAATTCTGCCAAAACCGATGATACCCAGAGATTTTCCACGTAACTGAATACCTGAACCGTAATTTTTTTTCAAGGTATCAAACGTAGTTAGACCGTTAAGAGCCATATTTCTATTAGCCTGATGTAAAAAACGAGCCAGATTAAACATGTGACCGAAGGCCAGTTCTGCCACCGCCTGAGAGGAAGCTGCTGGCGTATTAAATACTATAATACCCTTAGATTCAGCAAATTCTACGTTAATATTATCCAAACCTACCCCACCCCTGCCAATCATCTTTAAATTGGTGCCCGCAGTAATAACCTCCGCGGTAACTTTTGTAGCACTCCTTACGAGTAATACATCATAATTTCCAATTACATCACACAGCTCATTTTGGGGAACTTTTTTAGTGATTACCTCATATCCTGCTTCTTCCATAAGAAGTCTTCCATCATCACTAATTCCATCATTGGCGAGAATTCGGATCATTTTTTGTGTTTTTGTCGGTTAAAATAATAGCAACGAAATGGATGAAATAATGTTCATCTCGATGTTGCAAAGGTAGGAAAAGATGCCGAGGTATAGTGTGAAATTTTCATGCCACTTTTAAAATCTGGCTTGTCGGCTAATCTTGAAAAAGCACTGAAAAAGGCGTTCAATTCTTTTTTGTCTATCTGCCTGGATGCTGGATGAACGAAATATCCTATATGATTAATTTCTCCTTTTTCATTCCAAAAAATATGAATCCATAATTTTAATCCTTTTAAATTAAACTGTATAGCATCGGCATACGTTTCCATACTTTTGAGAAAGTCGAACCAAAGCAAGGCAGATTGGGTGTAATCATCTTTCTTCCAGGTAAGCAAAGTTTCAGGATAAGCTTCGCAAATGGTTCGATAGGTCTGTTCATCTTTCCCAATTTCAAAAATGGATGATGGTTGTGTGTTTTGTCCAACCATGGTGAAAGAGATTAAGTTGATTAGCAAAATAAAAGCGATTTGTTTCATAGGTAGATATTAGTGTGGTGAATATGAATTACCTAAATATATATATAAATATTTAGGGTAGGAGGTTAAATTTATGATTTTTAAAAAACATCGAGATGATTATTGATTTATTTTTAATTATTGTCATGGCTTATGGTTTCTACACAGGGTATAACCAGGGAATTATAAAGACCATTTTTACTGTCCTCGGAGCCAGTTTTGGTATTTTAGCTGCCCTTCGTTTTACGCCGGCCGTCACAAGATTTTATCATGACCTTTTTAATCAAACCAATCCATTATGGATTGTTGCCGGCTTTGCTACTACGTTTATTATTTCTTTTTTGCTATTGAAATTATTAGGAAAGGGAATTGAAAGTGTCATGGAAAAGGTGCATTTAAATTTTGTTAATCAAGTTATCGGTGGAACAGTACTAGCCTCAATATCAGCTTTTTTTTATAGCCTTATTATTTGGTTCGTTGTTGAGTCTGTCTTAACTCCAGAAAGCGAAGTGGTTACATCATCAAAAACTTATCCATTTTTAAAGAATTATCCTGGCAAAATATGGAAAGGTGTCATTCAGTTAGAGCCCTTAGTAGGAGAATTTAAAGAATTTTCGGAAGAAATTTTTAATAGAGTTGAACAAGAAACCAATCCTAAGGAAGAAAAGGAATTCAAGTATGATTTACCTAACGGGTAACAAAGATCAAAAATTTCGTACGCTATTCTATGCTTATTTCTATTTCACCTCCTATAAAATCAAATAATAATATTATTGGCTTTTGCTGGTAAGTGATAGTTTTAAAAGGTTTTCACAATCCATTTATAATGAATAATAGGGTACTAAAACAGTGAGATTTTTAAAGAGTGTGTTGTTGTAGTTTTGATTAATTTGTGAATTATTTAACATGTAAAAAGGTGTTTATCGATAATAGGGCATTCAGCATTAATCTAGGGTGCTTATTCTTCTTATAACCTGAAAAAGTTTAGTGTTTTCTGAAACATCGATATGAAAAGGATCATGCTCAAGATGGTTAGCCGAAATTAATTTTAACTGGGCGTTACCACTTTTTATATTTTGTTCTTTTTGAACATATTTTACCCAAATTGAACCACTATCATTAATAGCGTATATTTTGTTTTCCTTAAATTCATTCAGATTGCGAATCGGCCTACAGACGACAATATCACCATCATTTATCACTGGAAGCATACTATTTCCTTTAATTGGAAAAGCAAATAATTCTCCTGCGTCCAGCCCAGGAATATGAAAATAATCTTGATTTTCTTGTCTGAAACTATCCCATTCAATTGCATTACCTGCGAAAGCTTCTATATTGGTAAAGCAGATATTGTTTTGGTTCATTTGACCCATTGACAGAGGCTGTAAATTACTCACATTGGCAGAGGGTCGGATTCTTTTATCTTCGAGAGGATTTCCTTTTCCTTCCAGGATATAGATTTTATTTACGCCATATAGCGCACACAGTTTATCAACATGATGGTAGTCAATGCAACGTTTGTCAGAATCACTTAGAAAGGCCCGAACAATATGGCTGTAAGGCTTCCCCAAAATATCATTGGCAAAATCACCTATTCCCTTTCCACCCCGGTCGTTCATAACGATAATACCTTTTTCAACCAATAGATTGAATACTTCAATAAATCGCTTGTTCATGCCAAACCTAACTTCTGGTATCATTATCTGATGTTTTATGTTTCTAAAGGAAGGCAATATAAAACAAATAATTTATAATTAGGCTATATTTTTAATAAATTGTTAGTTTTTTGGAATTTATTAAAAATACCTTATCTTGCAGGCAAAAGAATTTCCCCCCATGAGTGTCTCGAAGAGTAAAAAAAAGAGTAAGCCATCTTTTTCTTTCAAGGATGAAAGGATTCCAGGTTTATGGGGATTATTTTTTTTATTTCTGGCCTTTTATTGTTTCCTTGCCTTTTCATCTTATTTATTTACCTGGCAAGATGATCAAGATGCTGTTCTTCGATTTTCATTTGGACTATTATTAGACAGCGATGCGGAGATTTCTAATATATTAGGTAGGTTAGGTGCCATCACTTCAAATTTTTTCTTTTACTTCTTGTTTGGTCTTCCGTCGTTTGCAATGTGTTATGCTTTCTTTTTGGTTGGCAGGCAATTAATTATAAGACGACCCTTATCGGGATTAATCGATAAAATGTTTTCCTTGTTTACGATTGTCCTGTTTTTTTCCATTTTGCTTTCTTTTCTTTTTAGGGGATTTTCCTTTCCTATGGGTGGTGGATTTGGAACGGTTGTAAGTGATTGGTTGGTTAGGTTTCTGGGCAGGGTTGGTGTTTTTTTTCTATTTCTATTTATAGGGCTGAGTCGTTTTTTATGGTTTCTGAATCCTCCTTTAGTGGGACAATCTCTGCTTGAGATTTTTAATCAGGTAAAGCATAATTTTTTAAATTTATTTAGAGGTGAAAATTTTTCGGCTGATGCTGTTGGTCTCGGTGATATAAAGGAAAAAGATCTGGAGGAAATTTCTTCATTCTCTCCCGTGGCAGTTTCTTTAAGACCCGAGGTTGTTGTTCCAGGAAAACAGTTGGCATTAGAGATTGGTGGTGAATTGACGTTAGATACCGTAATTAAACCAAAGGAAAAGCTTGAATTTAGGGAAGCGCATGAAATAGAACCTCAGACTGGGGTATCTGCACCCATTGAAACCGATAATAGCACCTTTATTGTCGGCGCAGGCTTGTCGGAAGCTTTGGGTGAAAACATGAATCATACGGAACCTTATGATCCCACGCTTGATTTATCATCATTTGAGCAACCGGTTCTGCCATTATTGTATGATTACACGGATCAGCAATTTGAAATTGACAGGGAAGAACTGGAAACCCATAAGGATCAGATTATTGAAACGCTGTTACATTACAAAATAGAGATTACTAAAATCAGGGCGACGGTAGGTCCAACTGTTACGCTGTACGAAATTATTCCTGCTCCCGGTGTTCGTATTTCAAAGATTAAGAATTTGGAAGATGACATAGCATTGAGTTTGTCAGCGCTGGGTATTCGCATCATCGCACCCATTCCTGGGAAGGGTACTATAGGCATAGAAGTGCCAAATAAGAAAAAGCAAATGGTTTCGATGAAGGAAGTTTTAGCGTCCGATAAATTTAAACGAGCTAAAATGGATCTTCCGATTGCTTTGGGAAAGACGATTAGCAACGAAGTTTTTGTTGTTGACTTAGCTAAAATGCCTCACTTGTTGGTAGCTGGTGCAACTGGTCAGGGTAAGTCGGTGGGAATAAATTCCATCCTCATGTCTCTTTTATACAAGAAGCATCCATCGCAGGTAAAGTTGGTATTAATAGATCCTAAAAAAGTAGAATTATTCCCTTATTCTCAATTGGAGCATCATTTTCTTGCTTTTTTGCCAAATCAGGATGAACCTATTATCACAGATACCGCCAAGGTGATTTATACCCTCAATTCTCTATGTATAGAAATGGATAATAGGTATGATTTGCTAAAGAAGGCAAGTGTCAGAAATATCAGGGAATATAACGAAAAATTTGTTCAGCGGAAACTTAATCCTTTAAAGGGTCACCGCTTTTTGCCTTTTATTGTTTTAGTTATCGATGAGTTTGCCGATTTAATTATGACAGCTGGCAAGGAAGTCGAAATACCCATTGGTCGTCTGGCTCAGCTTGCTCGTGCTGTGGGCATACATCTTATTATTGCTACACAAAGGCCGTCTGTAAATATCATTACGGGGGTAATTAAAGCTAATTTCCCGGCTAGAATCGCCTACAAAGTTACTTCCAAGATTGACTCAAGAACGATTCTCGATACAGGGGGAGCAGAACAACTTATAGGAAGGGGAGATATGTTGCTTTCTGTAGGCGGCGAAATGGTTCGTTTACAAGGTGCTTTTATTGATACACCTGAAGTAGAAAAGGTTATTGAATTTATAGCCGCACAGCAGGGCTATCCGGAACCTTATTTTTTACCCGAATTTCAAGGCGATGATCCGGAAAATGCTCGTGCCGATTTAAAATATACCGATTTAGATGATTTGCTTGAAGATGCTGCACGATTAATTGTCAGCAATAAACAAGGTTCTACCTCAATGATTCAGCGTCGCCTTAGATTAGGGTACAATAGAGCAGGTAGGATAATGGACCAGTTAGAATCTCTGGGTATCGTTGGGGCGGCAGATGGAAGTAAACCCAGAGAAGTATTAATTTATGACGATCAGGAATTAGAAAGGTATTTAACAGATTTAAGGTCAAAAAGATAATTTTTCATTGACATGTAGTTTAAAATGATTTATATTTAAATAAAAAAAAGTATGGAACCAATCATGGTCTATTTTGAGAGTATTCCGTCGCGGGATCGTTCGCTAATACTTGCTGGGGGGATTGCTTTTTTTTGGCTGATGGAGACAGCCTTTCCCTTATTTAAATTTTCTTATAAAAAATGGAAACACGCGGGCATTAATGTATTTTTTACATTTACTACCATCATTGTAAATTTTGCCCTCGCTTTTTTGTTGCTTCAAATCAGCCGATGGACCCAGGATAATCACTGGGGCTTATTAACCTATATTGATAGTATTCCTCTAATTTTATATGCCTTGGTGGGCTTGATGGGACTTGATCTTGTCAGTGCTTATTTTATACATTGGCTGGAACACAAGGTCCGATTTATGTGGCGTTTTCATCTTATACATCACACCGATGTTCATGTAGATACCACCACTGCGAACAGGCACCATCCGGGTGAAAGTGTATTTAGGTTTATTTTCACCTCATTGGGGGTGTTTATCTTAGGTGCTCCTATTTGGTTGATAATGTTGTACCAGGCTTTGTCGGTGGTACTTTCACAATTTAACCATGCGAACATTAGTCTTCCTGAAAGGGTGGATAAATTTCTCAGCCTGGCCTTAGTCACGCCAAATATGCATCACGTTCACCACCATTACGTGTTGCCTCAAACAGATACCAATTATGGAAATATTTTTTCTATATGGGACAGAATATTTGGAACTTTCAGTTATTTGAAGCAAGAAGATATTAAATACGGTATTGATACGCATTTAGATGAAAGGGAGCATTCCAAGATTTCAAGAATGCTTAAAATTCCCTTTGAACCCTATAGAAAGCCTGTAGGTGGTAAATTTTCATAGGTTCTTCGTTTAATGATGAATAATTTTAATTCCCTAATTTAGAATTTTAAAAAATTCTTTTAGCCCGATATATAAAGTAACAAAAAATAGAGGCTATCTTTTCAGACAGCCTCTTTCCTTTTTAGCTTAAGCTATTTCCGGGGTGGTTAATTTCGACAGAGAATCAGCAATGTCCTCAGCAGTAACCTCATGTTTAACTAATTTATTGGCAAAATAGTCTTCATACGATTGCATATCAAAATGTCCATGACCGCACAAGTTGAATAAAATTGTTTTTGATTCCCCTGAAATTTTTGCTGCGATAGCTTCTTGGATCACGGTGGCTATAGCATGAGATGCTTCAGGCGCCGGAATAATACCTTCAGCTTTGGCAAACAAAACGCCAGCCTGGAAACACTCCAATTGATCATGAGACCTTGCCTCAATAAGTTTATCTTTAAGTAATTGGCTCACTATCACACCTGCTCCATGGTATCGCAATCCGCCGGCATGAATGGGTGCAGGAACGAAATTATGTCCTAAAGTGTACATAGGAAGAAGAGGAGTCATGCCCACTGTATCCCCAAAATCGTATCTAAAAACGCCGCGCGTTAGCTTAGGGCAGCTCGCAGGTTCGGCGGCAATACAACGAATATGCTTTCCTTCCTCCAAATTTAAACGAAGGAAGGGAAAGGAAATTCCGGCAAAATTTGAGCCTCCACCAAAAGGAGCTACTACGATATCGGGCATATCGCCTGCCATTTCCATTTGTTTTACCGCTTCTTGTCCAACAATCGTTTGATGCAATAAAACATGATTCAGAACACTGCCTAAAGCATATTTTGTGTGTTCATCAGAAGCAGCTCTTTCTATGGCCTCGGAAATGGCAATACCCAAACTACCTGGAGAATTGGGGTCCATATCTAAAATACTGCGACCCGCCTGGGTATGGTTCGTTGGGGATGAATGCACTTTCGCGCCCCAAGTATTCATCATTAATTTCCGATAAGGTTTACTATCGTAGCTAACTTTTACCATGTAAACCTCACATTCAATGCCAAAGTGCTGACATGCAAAGGATAACGCAGAACCCCACTGTCCCGCACCTGTTTCGGTAGTGATTCTCTTCACCCCTTCCTGCTTATTATAATAAGCCTGGGGAATGGCGGTATTGGGTTTGTGAGAACCAGCAGGGCTCACTCCTTCATATTTATAATAAATTTTTGCGGGCGTGTCCAATACTTTTTCCAATTCGTAGGCTCTGTAAAGAGGGGTTGGACGCCATATAGCATACAAATCCCTTACCTCATCGGGTATTTCCACCCATTTTTCACTGGTAACTTCCTGTTTTATAAGTTCCATAGGGAACAAAGGAGCTAACGCTTCCGGACCAATGGGTTGTAAGGTTCCGGGGTGAAGTGGAGGTAGCGGTTTATTCGTCATACTGGCAGTAATGTTGTACCAATGTTCTGGCATTTCTTTTTCACTCAAAACAAACTTTCGGGTTTTCATAGGTTCTACGTTTAATGATGAATATTTTTAATTCCCTAATTTAATCATTCTCATATATCTTTTTAATCTTTTTCGTAAATTCCTGCTAAATTCCTTACTATATTCGCATTTTTTATGCCTAAAATATTTTAAATTATCATTAAATTTTACCTAAAAGAAAGTGGCGGGCTGAACATGGTTCTGGCAACCTTAAGTTTTGCCGTCATGGGGGCGTTAACCAAGTTACTGGGTAATAGATATCCTTCCGTTGAATTGGTATTTTTCAGGAATATCATTGGATTAATTATTATTCTGCTATCGATATATCACAAACCAGTGATTCAGATAGGCGGCAAAACAAAATTGTTGTTGTTTAGAGGAACTATTGGGGCGACCTCTCTATTTGCTTTTTATTATTGTCTTACTAAAATGCAGTTGGCCGTAGCAAATACGTATAATCTTACCTACCCTTTATTTATTGGCTTTTTTTCGGTTGTACTACTAAAAGCTAATCTGTCCTGGAAACAATGGCTGTCCATTATCATAGGTTTTGCCGGGGTTTTATTCATTTTTAGACCCGACCTGAATTATCCGGTAAAATACCATCTCGTTGGATTGTATAGCGGGGTAGGTACCTCATTAGGTTATTTGTCCATTCATTACCTTGGAAAATATTACGATAGACGAACTATTTTACTGTCTTTTTTATCTGGTGGACTCATTCTTAGTTGTTTTTCATTTTTGGTGAGTGCGTTTTATCAGAATCCATCCTATGATTTCTTTCTTGCCTCATTTATTATGCCTAAAGGATATGATTGGCTTTTAATACTATGCATGTCTGTCATTGCGTTAATTGGA